>DASRDP010000012.1 GCA_035652535.1 Chloroflexota bacterium | reverse complement strand
GACTTCACACTCACGCGCGGCGTGACGGGGCAGGAGGTCCCCCCCAGCCCCCCCGCGTGCGGCATGGGTGGCGTGCATTCCCCCTCTCCCCCGCGTGCGGCATGGGTGGCGTGCATTCCCCCTCTCCCCCGCGTCCGGCATGGGTGGCGTGCATTCCCCCTCTCCCCCGCACACGGGGGAGAGGGAGGGGTGAGGGGGATCCTGGCCCTCGCCAGATACGCCCTTCGACCGGCTCGGGGCGAGCGGTCTCGTAGCGCCCGACTAAACGCCGGCCCCCGCCAGCGCCGGCTCCATCGTTGCAGACGTCGCGACCGAGCGCTCGGCGGCCACCACGCGCTGCTCCAGATCCAGAAGCCAGCGCTTCCGGTCGAGTCCACCGCCGTAGCCGGTGAGTGCGCCTCCCGCGCCGACGACGCGGTGGCACGGTACGATGATCGCGATGGGGTTTCGCCCGTTGGCCAAGCCGACCGCGCGGACCGCCGCCGGCTGGCCGATTTGCGCCGCGATCTGGCCGTAGGTAGCCGTCTCGCCGTAGCGAATCTGCTGGAGCGCGCGCCAGACGCGCATCTGAAATGGTGTCCCGCTCAGCGCAATGGGTAGCGCGAAGCGCGTTAGCTGGCCGGCAAAATAGGCGTCGAGCTGGGCCACCGCCTCGCCGAAGGCGTCGTCCGCCCGTATCCACAACGGGTCGACGGATGTTCGGCGGCCGTGATCTTCCGGCAAGAGCAGCCCCGTGATGTGGCTTCGGTCTCCGGTCAGGATCAGCTGTCCAATCGGAGACTCCATCGTCGTGTAGAGGGTCACAGAATGCGGCATCTCTTCCCCTTCTTCCTCTCAGCCAGCGCGCCTTTCGCATGCTGGCTGACCTCCGGATGATAACAAGGGCAGGCGACGAATGGTGTGCGGGCGCGAAATTCGCGCAGAATCGTAGCCGGAAGGCTGGCGAATGGCCCTATACTGACGCGCGCACGCAAAAGGCTCGCGCCCGTACCCGGTACGCTGACGCCGTACGAGCGGCGCCACCGATCGATGCGCGGGTCGGCTTGAGGACGGAGCCGGTGATCTGGGAATACAAGACGTTTACCGCGCGGGGCGGCATGGCGCTTCCGGATATGCAGCTGAACGACTTTGGGCGTCAGCGCTGGGAGCTGGTCGCCTTCGTCCGCACGCCGGACGATCGACTCATCTACATCTTCAAACGGGAGAAGCTCGCGCCGCCCGAGCCGCTGGTCGTCCCGAACCCGCAGCCACCTGGGCAAGGGCCGTCACCATGAACCCGGCATCTCCGACGGTCGCGGAGATCGTCGTCCGCGCGAGCAAGCCCTAAGTGGCGCACCGCGAATCCTTCACGCCCGTGATCTGGGAGTTCAACGTCGTGTTCGCGGAATTCGAGCCGCTGGACGACCGTCGTATGAACGAGCTGGGCGAGCAGCGCTGGGAGCTGCTGAGCGTCGTCACGCTGCCCAAGGACCGGTACGTGTATACGTTCCGCCGGCCGCGATAGGCGGAGACGCGGCGCAGTCGGACAGGTCGCCAAGGGGTCGCGGCACCCGAGCCCGACTCGCCCATGTCCGCCCGTAGCCGAGATCTGGGCATTGCACGGCGGCCCAAATCGGGCGTGTCGCATCATCAGCGACGATGACGACCGGCGCGCGACGCACCGCGAGAAAGTTCTCGCGCTGCTATGCGAATTGGCCGGTCGGGATGGGAATCGGCCCCGGGATGTGGCCGGCGCGATACTCCGCCGGGAGGCGGACGTCGACCGCGTAGTGCGGTCCGCCCGAAGCGCGCAGCTCCTCCAGCTCGGCGAGGGAGATGGAGCGCACACGCGCTCGTTCCGATAGCTCTCGCGTGGCCGACGCAACCCAGTCGGGGACGGATTGCGTGGACACGGGTCGCCCGCGGCTAGCGCCCGTTTCCAGCTCGTACCCCGCGAGCCGCCAGCCTGCCGAGATCGCGATACGCGCCTTCTATCGCATCGATGATGGCGCCCGAGCGCAGCGCACCGGAATCCAGCGCCATCTGGACGTTCTCATTCGAGATGAGCAGCGTCATCAGCGACCGGTGGGAACCGATTCCTCCATGAAGGGCCGCGCCGTGTTCCCGTCCTTCAGGTAGCGGTGGCGCCACAGGGTGGCGACCTTCTGGCTCTCGACGCGTACGACGACGGACCGATCGGCGACGTTGGTCGTGGTGTGGATCTCGCCGGGCAGGAAATACGCGACGTCGCCCGGATGCTGGACGAACGATTCTTTCGCCACGAGCCGCGGCTTGCGCACGCCATCGCTGTAGTCCCAGGCCCATCGGACCTGCTCGATGGCCCCCTCGTACGTCCCGTACGCCACCCAGCCGGCGCCGTGATCGTGGGGCGCATTCGTCTGGCCGGGCTTCTGCGTGCTGCAGGTGATGTGGAATCCTGCGCCGGGGTGGCCGTAGGTGGCGTCCGTGTAGACGCCACCGGGCAGCGAGTCGTACCCGCCCTTGTCGATCATCTCCTGGACCCAGCCGCCGACCTTGAGCAGGCGCTCGAGGACCTCGGCGACGGCGTTGGCCCGGCCCACCAGATCCGGATGGGAAGCAAATGCCTGCTGCAGGTCTTTCACAAACTCGTCCAGCGTGTACACCGCGACCGCGCTCATGGTTTTCTCCTCACTGCGACTTGCCGTGATGGCTCGGCCATTCCATCCTGCGGATTCTGCCCAATCTTGTACTCTTTCCTGAGGCGAAGATCAACACCACCGTTTGTGCGGAGGGATCCGGTGGCCCGCATCAGGCTCGCCGTCAACTCCTACGACCGCCACAGTCCGCTCCTCGAGGGCCTCGCGGCGGTTTCCGGACTCGACTTCGAGGTGCTCGAGGCGGCCTAGTCGCAGCAGGGACGACATGAGGTTCCTACGCCACGGAGTACTCGCCACTCGTGAACGCACAGGGAACTCCCGGCTCGGCGTTCGGTGCGCGCTATTGGCTGTTGACACACATTCGCCGAGCACATTTGGGTCTGATCTGCTGCTCAAGGGCCAAGTGTGCCAGTGAGGTGTACCACAACAGTGCGGGTCGGATGAATTGTACTTGCATCGGTGCAATTTCTGGGCAGACTTCGCGCAAGCTGCAAATCGGCGACAAGGCATCATTGAATCTCTCAACCGTGCGGTTCACCCGTCGGCGCACTCCTCTGAGGCGGCAGGGGAGCCAACTATTCCAAAGGTCAATGAGAATGCACTGAAGTTTTGCATGGCGTGTTTCCAAGTGAGGCTGCCAACGGAGTAGCGCTGATTGTGCGAAGCACGGCAAGAGCGAGACGGGAACTTCGTGGTCTCGTGACCATCCTCGATCTTCGGGCGGGCGAGGAGGAGTTCGAGCGCGCGGTCGCGCTGATCAACGCAGCGCGCGACAGCAGAACAGACTACGACGCCGAAGTCCCCTCGGACTCGCAGTGGGATGCGGTGCTCGAAATGGACGGCCTGTTGTGGGGCGCTCCGGGCGATAGCCCTCGCTGAGAATGGCACGACTTTTGGCATGACGTAGATCAAGAAGCTGGAAGATAGCGGGCATAGGCGCAAGATAGGGCGCGCCCGGAGGGATTCGAACCCCCGACACCTGGTTCCGAAGACCAGTGCTCTATTCCGCTGAGCTACGGGCGCATCTGGCGGGGCGCGTGGCCTGAGCACCGCCGAAGGAGGAAAACCGGACGGTTGGGGTGAACGGTGGGATTCGAACCCACGATCTCCAGGGCCACAACCTGGCGCCTTAACCGCTAGGCCACGCTCACCATGTGTCGACAGGCGTCGAGCAGCCACTATTATACGGCGAAGCTCTGAGGCCCTGAAGGGCGGGCCGGCCGGGGACCGGGGACCGGGGCCGCCGCCCTGAGGGAAGGCCGGCCGGGGATCGGGGATTCGGGCCGCCGCCCTGAAGGGCGGACCCGTGGCGGGAGGAGGTCGGACTCGTGAGGCAGTGGATCGACCAGATCCCGCGGGCGACCTTCATCTCGTGGGTGATCGTCCTCACCAATGTGGCCGTGTGGCTCGCCATGGAAGCGGCCGGCGGCTCCACCAACGCGCGGGTGCTGCTCCGGTTCGGCGTGAAGGTCAACGCGCTCGTCGCTGAGGGCCAATACTGGCGCCTTTTCACGGCCATGTTCCTGCACATCGGGCTCACGCACCTCGTCTTCAACATGATCGGGGTGCTCAGCTACGGTCGGATCACCGAGATGATCTTCGGGCACGCGCGCTTCGCGGCCATCTATGTGGTGGGCGGGCTCGCGGGCTCGATGTTCAGCTATCTCTTTGGGCGCTATCCGAGCGCGGGCGCCAGCGGCGCGATCGTCGGCGTGGCGGGCGCGCTGGCGATGTTCTACGCGCTCCACCGCCGAGCGTTTCCCGTGGCTCAGGGCCAGCTGGTGGGGCTCGTCGTCGTGCTCTTCGGGATCATCGGATACGGGCTGGTGCAGCCGGGCATCGATAACTGGGGCCACCTGGGCGGGCTGGTGGGTGGGCTCGTGATGGGCGCAGCCCTTGCGCCGAGGCTCGTCGTCGTGACCGGGCCGGAGGGCGCGCCGACTCGGATCGAAAGGCGCCCCTCGCCGGCGCAGACCTGGCTGGCCGTGCCCGCCGCGCTGGCCATCATCGCGATCATTGTGGCCGCGAAGACGGGCGGTTAGCGCCGGCAGCGCGAGGGGAGATAGACTCGCGTAAGGCACGGAGGATCACGATGCCCGAGCTTCCGGAGATCGAGGCGCTTCGCGAAGCCTTGGCCGCGAGCGCGTCCGGGCGGGAGATCGCCTCGACGCGCGTCCGCCAGTTCGCGCTGGTCAAGACCTTTGATCCAGCGGTCGAGGCGATGGCCGGGCGGAGGCTCGGTGCGGTCGGGCGGCACGGGAAGCACCTGCTGATCGACGTGGGCGGCGACTGGACCCTCGCGATCCACCTTGGCATCGGTGGACGGCTTGTCTTCCGCAGCGCGGGGCAGAAGCCCGGTCGGACGGCGTCCCTCGAGATCGGGTTCGTAGACGGCGGAGCCCTCGACGTGGTCGAGCAGGGCACGAAGAAGCGCTCGTCGGTGCACCTGCTTCGCAGGACCGAGGTCGGTGCGCATCTGGCGAGCCTGGGGGTGGACGCCCTCTCGCCGGACCTCACCGTCGAGCGCCTGGCTGAGTTGCTCCGCGCCGACCGGGTGCAGATCAAGGGGTTCCTCACGGACCAGCGTCGGATCGCCGGGATCGGCAACGCGTACTCCGACGAGATCCTCTGGGAGGCGCGGATCGCACCGCTCCGGCTCAGCACCGCGCTGGACGAGGGCGACGTCGAGCGGCTGCACGACGCTATCGGAAGCGTGCTGAGACGGGCGCTGGAGGCCGCGCGGGGTGGGAACTACCTGCTCGTCGCGCGCGGCGACAAGCGGGGCGCCTTCATGGTGCATCGACGCGAGGGCGAGCCGTGCCCGCACTGCGGCGACCGCATCGCGTCCATTCACTTCGCCGAGAGCTCGCTGCAGTACTGCGCGACGTGCCAGGCGGAAGGGCGGCGGTACGCCGATCGGCGCCTCTCCCGCCTGCTGCGCTAGGCACGGCGCGGCCGTCCGTGGCTCGCCCGCGCCCCGCGTTCAGGAACGCTCTGGCGCACCGTGCCCGCCCGACGCGCCGCGAAAATCGGCCGAGAAAATCCGTGCTGGAGGCTTCAGCGGCCGAATTGGGCCTTGGTATACTCAGCCGTGGAGGGATGGCCGAGCGGTTTATGGCGGCTGTCTTGAAAACAGCTGGGTGCTGAGCCCCGGGGGTTCGAATCCCTCTCCCTCCGCCACGGTAGCGACGCGGGAGAGGGAGCGGCGCGAGGCCGCGACAAGTGAATACGTGGAGGAGTCGCATAGTGGTCTAGTGCGGCCGCCTGCTAAGCGGTTAGCTGGGGAAACCTGGCTCCAGGGTTCGAATCCCTGCTCCTCCGCCATACGTTTGGGACCTCCCTCTTGACTGCGGGGGGTGGGTTACTTTCTGTTGCAGTGTCCCTCAACCTGCTCGCGCGATCTTGCGCCTCGCGACGACGTGCTCAGTGGCTGCCCAAACCGGGGAATGGCTCCGAAACTCAGACACTGACGGCTGCAACCACGGGGGAGGATCGTCGCTCTTCGACAGCCAACGGCCACCAAACTTTTGAAGACTTGGAATGTCCGGGCGCCCGTCTTCGTGGCCATCTCCGGCGCGGCCTCAAGGTCCGCAAAGCTCACTCGTGCTTGCCGACACGTCCTAGACGTCCGCGAAGAACTCCGGGTTTACCTGTTTCACTGCCAATGTCTTCACGACCGTCACGCCTACCCCATGATCGACCATGTACGCCGCAAGCTGCTCGCCCGAAATCAGCACAATGCGCCCGCCAAAGCCTCTTGCATATTCCAGGGCATCGGTGGTGAATTTGGACGTTGTCACCATCACACCCTTCTGCACCTGTCGGCCAGCCAGGCTCCCGACAAATGCCTGAACCTGGGGGCGGCCGACTGTCCCGTCCCACTGCTTCGCTTGGATGTAAACAGCATCAAGTCCGAGCGGGTCCTGTTTGATTACGCCATCAATCCCGCCGTCACCGGACCTCCCGATTACCTGTGCGGCATCCAATCGGGATCCTCCATAGCCCATCGCGACAAGCACATCAACCACGACCTGTTCGAAGCGCCGCCAGCTGCAAGCCCTAATCTGGCCTAGGACATCTCCCACTAAAGCCGCCCGCAGTTCCTCGTAGGCCTCGTCCAAGACCTCGTCTGGCGTCTTCGTTGAGGCTGCCGGCCCTTGCAGCTGTCCGTCGGCCAGCGCTGAATTCCCGCGAGCCTGCTTACTCGTGCGCTTTGAGAACTCGACGAAGCTGGCGTAGCGCATAAGATCGCTCTTCGTGAGGGCCCGCGGTCCCGTTGCCAGCAGCGCCTGACCGCTCCTGGTGATGCAAAAAGTCCCCCGACTGGGCATGCCAAGGAGCCCCGCCTTGCCGAGATACGTCCGCGCCCAATAGACCCGATTGTCGAAGGTTCGCTGAGTCCCGCTGGGCAGCAATTCTGCACGGTCCTCCTCGCTAAGCGCGTACATCGCCGCGATTTCGTCCCGGGCATCGCGGACCTTATGCTCCAGCCCGTCGCTTGCGATCTTGAGAAGAGGCAACAGGAACGTCTGGTAGTCAGGAACAGGCATATGCACTCCGTTCGCGCACCATCATCTTCGGGTGCGGTCATGACGGGTGAATCGCTTGTGGGACCGCAGCGGCGCCCGCTGGCACGTGCCACCGCGCAGTTATACCCGGCCGCTTTCTGCTGTGGGAGCAGCTTGGCAAGCATTGGCGTGCAACGGTCGCGCCGTTAACGGGAGCAGGTCGACACAGCCAACCACCTGCGCGGGCTCCTCGGTCCCGTGCGAGCACGCCGGCCGACTTTTGCGGCGGCCGAGGGCCGGCTACATCGCGACGGATGAACTCGCTTGCCGGTCACTGTGGCGGCTCTACGGAACGTTCATCGGAGCGAACGCAGCATGTCCCGCTGAGCTGCCGTCCAGGCCTACTAGAGCAACCTGCTAGAGCCCGGAAGTTCCCTCAGGCCTTCGGGCGAGCTCTGTGTCAGTCGGGGGACCAGTTCGTGCTGGCGTACGCGAGATTAACCGCTGCCCCCTTCCCCGTAACCGCTGCTCTACACCGATTAACGCGGGCGTTCGCTCCTCTCGGAAAGAGTGAAAGGGCGGGAGGGACGCACCTCGATAGGCGCGTCCGAATCTCACCCGCGGACTCGGCGAAAGGAGCCACCAGATGGCCGAGCATCACTACGTCGATCGGACGGAAACGGAGAGCGGTGTCGCCACCGGCATGGTGCTGGCGATCATCGTGATCCTCTTACTCGGGATCGTGGCGCTCTTCCTGTTCTTCGGGGGCCCGGGCCGGTTCGTCAGCACCACGCCCGCGCCGCCCAACAACACGAACATCAACGTCCCGCCGCCCCAGTCGCAGCCGGCGCCAAACATCAACGTGCCGCCGCCGGTCGTGAACCCGCCGAGCAATCAGGGCGCCAACCCGAACACGCAGCCCTCGAACCCCGGCACGAGCCCCGGGAACACCAACCCGGCGCCCTCGAACCCCGGCACGAGCCCCGGGAACACCAACC
>DASRDP010000011.1 GCA_035652535.1 Chloroflexota bacterium | reverse complement strand
GCCGAAGGGTCGACGGCGACGGCCGACCAGGTCGCCGTTCGGGTGCTGAACTACGTCGGCCTGGCTCTCCTCCTCGGCGCGTTTCCCTTCCTGCTCTGGGTGCTGCCCCACGCCCTCCGATCCGGCGTCGCACGGATGGATATCGCCGAGGTCGTGACGAGACGCGTGGGGAACGTCGCGCTCGTCGGCGCCGGACTTGCCATCATTGGCGCTCTCGGGTCCCTCGTCGCGGAAACCGCGACGGCCTCGAGCGTCCCGTTCTTCGAGGCCATCGGGGATCAGGCGGTCGCCGTCGCGCTGGGGACGCGCTTCGGACTTCTCTGGTGGTTTCGCCTCGCCCTCCTCGCCACGATCACGCTCCTCGTCGTCCTGGAGAGGACCGGACCACCGTCGCGAACGGCGCTCCGCGTCGGAGCGCTCTTCGGACTGGCCCTCCTCCTCGACTACGCCCTGGGCACCCACGCCGCCGCCGTGCCAGATGCGACGCCCGCCTCGGTCGCCCTCGACTGGGCGCACGTTGTCGCCGTGTCCTGCTGGATCGGTGGGCTCGCGTACCTGACGCTGACGATCTGGACGCTCGTGCGGTCGACCGACGGGAACGAGGCTGCGCGCGTCATCGCGCACTTGGTGCCACGGTTTTCCACGATGGCGGCCGTCTGCGTGGGCATCGTGCTCTTTTCCGGGATCTATGCGACATGGCTGAACGTTGGAAGCACGTCGGCGCTCCTCGCGACCCCATACGGCCGTGCGCTCTTGGCGAAGCTGGCCTGCGTTGCTCCCCTTCTCGGGATCGCCGCCATCAACCGGCTTGTGCTGTCGCCGCGGCTTCGTTGGGCATCCGAGCGTGACCCCCTCCGCCACGACCTCGCCCGGAGGCTCCGACAGTCCGTGGCTGGCGAGGTCGTATTCGCCCTGGGCGCCCTGGTAGCGGTCGCGGTGATGACCAATCTCCAGCCTGCGCGCCAGGCCCTCGCCGCGCAGGGGGCCACGCTGGAGAAAGACGCGGAAGACCTCCGCGTGACGCTTCGGGTCCAGCCCGGACTCGCGACGCTCAATCGATTCGACGTCTTCCTGGCCGATCGCACCGGCAGGCCGGTCGAAGACGTTCAGCGGGTGGAGCTGCGGTTCGACATGCAGACGATGGACATGGGCGAGAGCGAGCTGGTGGCCATCCCGCACGGAGACGGTCACTACGTGACCCAGGGCGGAGCGCTCGCCATGGCTGGTCCGTGGGACATCACCGTGTTGGTGCGGCGGGCTGGACGAGACGACGTGCGCGCCACGATGCGAACGGACGTCGGGCCCGCGCCTGCTCCCAACAGCGCGCCGGCGGCGCCGAAGCCGGGCGAGGCGAACGTCGTCCTCGGCGCCCAGCTTCTGGCGACGGGGCTGATCGCATTGGCAGCCGGGGTGCTGGCTCGACGGCGGCGGAGCCTTCGCTGGGCGGCGCCGCTCGCCGCGTTTGGGCTCGTTACCGGGGCCGTGCTGGCCCTTCAGGGAGCGTCGACGCTGTCCGTGAGCGCGGTTCGCAATCCCATTCCGCCAACCCAGCAGTCCATCGCCCGGGGGGAGGAGATTTACCGCGCTGACTGCGCCATGTGCCATGGAATAAGCGGCAGGGGCGACGGGCCGGCCGGGCTCGCGCTCGTCCCGCGTCCGGCGGACTTCCGGGTTCACCTCGCGGCCGGGCACACCGATGGCCAGCTCTTCGACTGGATCTCCAACGGGTTCCCTGGCTCCGCCATGCCGGCCTGGAAGGATCGCCTGAACGAAGAGGACCGATGGAACGTGCTGAATTACCTGCAGCAGACGTTCGGACCGAACGTGACTTCGGGGAGGTAGCCAGATTTTCAGGCTCATACTTCGAGCGCGCGCCGTCCTTCGCGCGGGCACCGGCGGGCTTGCGCTAAACGGGGGGAACCCGACCGACGAGATCGTCGCGGTTGTGCTGGGCATCGTCTTCGCCGGGCTCGTCTGGCTCATCCTGCGAAGGGGCGGGGAGGATGACAGCGATGGGGATGCGTCGCCCGAGTAGCGCCGCGGTATACTCCGGCACTTCCGCTGCAGGTGGCACCCCGTGAAGCCAGTCCTGGTTGATCCCGCCGCCGCCGTCAGCGACATTCCCGACGGCGCGTCCATCATGGTCGGTGGGTTTGCCGGAGTTGGCGTGCCCGTTCTCCTCCTGCGCGCCCTCGCGCAGCGCGGGGTGCGCGACCTGACCATCATCGCGAACGGCACGCCGCATCGGCGCGATCCCGCGAATCAGGCGGCCATGGTGCCGGCCTCGATGATCGCCCGGGCAATCCTCTCGTTTCCGGTTGGGGCCTCACCCCAGCCCGAAAATCCCTACGAACAGGGCTACGAGCGCGGCGCCATTGGTCTGGAGATCGTGCCCCAGGGAACGCTGGCCGAGCGCATTCGCGCCGGGGGCGCGGGCATTCCGGCTTTCTACACGCCCACGGGTGTCGGCACGCCGTTCGCGGATGGCAAGGAGGTGCGGGAGATCAACGGTCGCCTCTGTGTTCTGGAGCACGCCCTGCGCGCGGACTTCGCGCTGATTCGCGCCCACACAGCCGACCGGCTCGGCAACCTCACGTATCGCAACGCGGGGCGCAACTTCAATCCCATCATGGCGATGGCTGCGGACGTCTCCATCGCGGAGGTCGACGCGGTCGTGGAGCCCGGAACGCTCGACCCGGAGCACGTCGTGACCCCGGGCATCTTCGTGGATCGGATCGTGGTCGCGGAGCGCGAGCGCGTTGCCTGATCGCCTGACTCGCGACGTCATCGCCATGCGGGTGGCGGCGGAGATTCCCGATGAGGCCTACGTCAACCTCGGCATCGGCATGCCGACCTTGGTGGCCGATTACGTGCTCTCCGAGAAGCGTATCGTCTTCCATGCCGAGAATGGCGTTCTGGGGACGGGCCCATTCCCCGAGCCGGGGAGCGAGATCCCGGACCTCATCAACGCGGGCGGCCAGTTCACCACCCTCATACCCGGGGCGGCCTTCATGGACTCGGCTGAGTCGTTCGCCATCGTCCGCGGCCGCCACCTGGACGTCGCCGTGCTGGGCGGCCTCCAGGTCTCGGAGCGAGGCGACCTGGCCAATTGGCGCCGGGTCGATCGACGCGTCGGCAGCATCGGAGGCGCGGCCGACATCGCGGCTGGGGCGAAGCGCCTCTTTGTCATGATGGAGCACACGACGCGCGACGGCCAGCCCAAGATCGTCCGGTCCTGCACCTACCCTCTGACGGGCTGCCGCGTCGTGAACAAGATCTTCACCGACGTCGCCGTCATCGCCGTGGCAGACGACGGCCTGGTGCTGGAAGAGGTCGCTCCCGGCTGGAGGGCGGCCGACGTACAGGCGGTCACTGAGGCGCGCCTACAGGTGAGTCCGACGTTGTGCGAGATCGCGCTTTGACATCCGCGCCATGGATCGAGCCGACCTCCGCGGGGCGATCTCCGCGATGAGCGAGCGGGCGCAGCGCGTCGCCATCGTCGGCGTGGCCGAATCGGACGAGATCGGGCTCGTGCCCGGAAAGTCCTCCCTGCAGCACCACGCCGAAGCTGCCTTCAACGCGCTTGCCGACGCCGGACTGAATGCTCGGGACGTCGATGGACTGTTCACGGCAGGCTTCAGCACGCTGACGACGGCGGAATATATGGGCATCCGGCCGAGGTACACCGACAGCACCTCGGTCGGGGGCTCGTCGTTCGTCATCGAGGTGGCCCACGCCCTGGCTGCCATTCAAGCCGGCTTCTGCGACGTGGCCCTCATCACGCACGGCCAAACCGGCCGCAGCGCACGTCCACCTGGCCTCCAGACGATCCGTCTCGACAACGTCGGGGCGCCGATCGGCGAGTTTCAAGCGCCGTACGGAATCATCGGGCCGCCCGTCTCTTATGGCATGGCCTGCAGCCGCTACATGCACCGGTATGGTGAGGACCGCACGCGCCAGGCGCTGGCGGAGATCGCGGTCGCGACCCGAAAGTGGGCACAGCTCAATCCACGGGCGCTCATGCGCGATCCCATGAGCTTCCAGGATTACCACGCATCGCGCTGGATCGCATGGCCCTTCCACTTGCTCGACTGCTGCCTCGTGACAGACGCCGGCGCCGCCGCCGTGATTACGCGCGCCGATCGAGCGCTAGACTGCGCCAAGCCGCCCGTCTGGGTGTTGGGGGCTGCGGAGTACCACGACCACTACGCCATCAGCCAGATGCCGGACCTCACCGTCACTCCTGCCCGGGATAGCGGGCCGCGTGCCCTCGCGATGGCCGGGGTGGCGCCGCAAGATGTGGACCTCACGATGGTCTACGATTCATTTACGTACACCGTGCTCGCGACGCTGGAGAGCCTCGGCTTTTGTGGCCCCGGTGAAGGACCCGATCTCGTCGCGGATCAGCGCACGGCGCCGGGCGGCGCCTTCCCGCTCAACACCAACGGGGGCGGCCTTTCGTACACGCACCCGGGGATGTACGGGATCTTTCTCATCGTCGAGGCGGTGCGCCAGCTCCGGGGTGAGTGCGGCCCGCGCCAGGTCTCCGACTGTCGGATCGCGCTCGTGAATGGCACGGGCGGCTACCTGTCGTCCACCGGAACCGTGGTGCTGGCGGCGGACTGAGGACGGTCGGTGAAAGGAGCAGGACCATGGGGTCACACGGGCGATGAGTGAAGGCTCGGAAGGTCCGTCCCGGCCGCTCCCGATTCCTCAACCCGAGACGGAGTATTACTGGCAGCGGGCGCGCGAGCACGAGCTGTGGATCATGCGTTGCGAGGCGTGCGGCAACGCCTACTTCTACCCGCGCACGATCTGTCCGCTTTGCTTCTCGCGCGACACACGCTGGCTCCAGGCGTCGGGCCGCGCCACGCTCCATGCCTTCAGCATCGTCCATCGCGCGCCAGCCCCAGGCTTCACGACCCCGTACGTCGCCGCCATCGTCGAGCTTGAGGAGGGACCGCGCATGCCGACGAACCTGGTGGGCGTCGAGCCTGACCCGGCGGCGATTCGCATCGGGATGCCGCTGGAGGTCGTGTTCGAGGACGTGACGGACGAGATCTCGCTTCCCCAATTCCGGCCCGTCGGCCTCCTCGAAGCGGTCGTCAGGGGGCTGGTCCGCGCGGTTCCGGTGGAGCCGAGCGGTCCAAATGAACCTTGACATCGATGTTGTGCCTGCTTAAGGTCTGGGCACCAGCACTGGAGGATGAACGATGGCGAAGGTTCAGGAGCAGGGTTCCGGAGCATCGGCCCGGCCCGTCCGCGCGCTCAAGCTCGGCCTGATTGGCGTCGGCGTCGGCGCGGCAGAGATGCTTCCGGCGATGGAAGCGATGGACGAGATCGACCTCTTCGCCGCCGCGGACGTCGTGCCCGAGACGCGCCAGCGATTCAAGGCCCGATACCCCAACGCGCGCGTGTATGAGAGCGCCGAGGCCCTGGTCGAGGATCCAGATGTCGAGGCGGTCTGGATCGCGACGCCGAATCGCCTCCACGGCCCGCACACGATCCTCGCGGCCGAGCACGGCAAGCACGTCGTCGTCGAAAAGCCGATGGCCCTCAACATCGAGGAGGCCGAGCGGATGGTCGAGGCGGCCGAGAAGAACAAGGTGAAGCTGCTCGCCGGCCACACCCGGAGCTACACGCTGCCGATTCAGGCGATGCGGCGGATCATCACGTCGGGTAAGCTGGGCAAAGTCCGTGCGATCCACCTCCTCGCCTACTCGGACTGGATGCTCCGACCACGCACCGCGGACGAGCTGGACATCAACCAGGGCGGCGGCATTCCGTACCGCCAGGGTCCGCACCAGATCGATACGGTGCGCGTGCTGGGCGGCGGCATGCTCCGCAGTGTCCGCGCGATGACCGGGCAGTGGATGCCCGAGCGCCCCATCCCCGGCTACTACTCGGCGTATCTCGAGTTCGAGGACGGCACGCCCTCCACCATCGTCCACAACGGCTACGGCTATTTCCTCGGAGCTGAGCTGGTGCCGTGGGGCGACTCCAGTCAGCGGTACACCGCCGAGCAGCGCGTCGAGGTGCGCCGCCAGATGCGGACCGGTACCCGGAACGAGGCGCAGGACAAGCAGGATCTGCGGATCGGCGGCGCGGCCGAAGAGGCCACCTTCCGGGAGCCGGAGCGGCGCCCGTGGGTGCCCGAGGACATGGGCCTCCTCATCGTGAGCTGCGACCGGGGGGACATCCGCCACTCGAAGTTCGGCCTGTACGTGTACGACGACGAGGGCATCCACGACATCGACCTGACGCCCAATCGCGTGATGGGCGTGGGCCAGCGCCGCGCCGAGCTGGAGGAGTTGTACGATGGGGTCGTGAACGACCGCCCGCTCTTCCACGACGGTCGGTGGGGCATGGCGACCCTCGAGGTCTGCCTCGCCATGATGCAGTCCGCGCGGGAGCGACGGGAGATCATGCTGACCCACCAGCGGCCGGTCACGCCCGAGTACGACGCGCACCTCCCGGCGGTGGCCTACTAAAGACGGCATTGCCGCTATTGCGTGGTTTTTCGCCCCCAACCCCCTCACGCTCGCCCTGTCCCCCGTCGTCGGGGGAGAGGGGACTGGCGGTGGACCGGCCCTCGGGAAATAGCTCCACGCCGCCCTCGGTCATGCGATCGATGGTGTCGCGCAGAGCCTCGGCTTCGTCCGCCGTGTAGACGTGCGGCTCGACCCCTCGTGTGTCCATACACCGCCGTACCGTCGTGAACGCGTCGTCGCGCGGCTCGCCGGTGTAGACGACGAGAAGATCGACGTCGCTGCGCACCGTCGCGCGACCTCTTGCCCATGAGCCGAAGAGGACCACTCGGCGAAGCGGGAGCGCGGCGGCAAGCCCCGGCACGCGCTGGCGCAGCCTGGCGATCAGCTCCTCTCGGCTATAGGGCGGCCAGAAGATCCGTACAGAACCGAAGGATTCGGTCGGCATACTCCACCATGCGGTCGGCTTCGGTTTCGACGTAACGGCTGCCGGGAGAGCCGGACGGGTGCGCGTCCGGATATCGCGTCGCGACGTACGCTTTGTCCAGCTCGGCCGCGGCGATGGCGATATCGCTCGGAACATGCTCGCGCTCGTCGAGCGCCAGCAGAAGATCGCTGATGGAATGGCCCCACGCCTCCGCCCCCAGCCGCTGGAACACGGCCTTGACCGCCTTGTCGGCTGCCTGTTGAGCCGAAAAGCAGGCCCACTCATAGAACGCGTCGTCGAGATCGTGGCGCGCGTGGTCGAGGTCTCGCTTCGCCTGGTCCAGCCAATCCTTGCTCCGCTCCGCCATGGGGCAATCGTACCGAAAGTCGACGCTGGCGAGACGACCTCGGGCATGGAGGGCGGGCGCCCCTTCGCGCTGATCGTTAGGCGGGCTGCTTGATTCCGAGCAGGCGGGCAGCGGTGTTGCCCAGAATGCAGGCGCGCTCGTCGTCGGCGAGGTCCAGCGCGGCGACGGCCTCGAGGCTGTTTCGGACAAAGCGCCGCCCATCCTCTGGTCCATACGGGTAGTTCGTGCCGAAGACGAGATGCTCCGCCCCGAAGAAGTCGCGGGCGATGCGAAGGGTGTTGGCTGGATGGTCGGCGGTGTCGACGTAGAAGCGGCGGAAGAGGTCGATCGGGTTCTCCCGGAGGCCGTAGCGCTGGCGGATCTCCTCGGTCCGGCCCGTGTAGATGTTCACGGCACGCTGCGCGAAGAAGGCGAGCACCCCGCCGACGTCCGCTACGATGAACGGGATCTCCGGAAATCGCTCGGTGACCCGCCCGTAGACGAGGCGGGTCATCGCGACCGTCGCGTCGAAGGCCCAGCCGAAGATGAGGGTCGGATGGATGTCGAGGTCCGTGGCCTCCGTGGCCAGGGGAGCGGTGGGATGGATGTAGACCGGCACCCCATAGCGCGCGATCCGTTCGTACAGGGGAAGGAGGGCCTCGTCGTCGAGGGGGCGGCCGTTCAGGTTCGAGTAGCAGCCGAAGCCGCGCATCTCGAGGGCCTCGACGCAGCGCTCCAGCTCGTCCAGCGCCAGCGGGACGGACGACGTCGGCAGCGTGCAGAGGCCGACGAAGCGCCCCGGGTAGTCGTGGCACCACCGGCCGATGGCGTCGTTCGCGGCCCGGGCCAATTCCATCGCCGCGTCCGGAGCGAAGCGGTCAGCCCCGGGCGGCGGCACACTGACCACCTGAACGTCGACCCCCAGCTCGTCCATGTGGGCGATCCGGATCTCGGGGTCCTGGCCCGCGAAGGTTACGGTGTTGATCCGCCGGCCCAGCGTTCGGTCGAAGAGGTAGGTCATCCCGCTCGCGGGATCGGGCTCCTCCAGCGAGACGCTGCTATCAAGGCGGCAGAGCGCGTCGAGATACGCCGGCGGGAAGACATGCGCCTGGAAGTCGACGATCACGACGGGCGTCCTCGGGTCTCGATCGCCTCCAGCACGCGCTCGGGCGTGAGTGGGAGATCGAAGATCGGTGCGCCGATGGCGTCCGCCACCGCGTTTGCGATGGCGCCCGCCGTGGGCACGCAGGGCATTTCTCCGATGCTCCCGGCGTGGAAAGGCCCAGGCCCCTCGGAGGGGACGTTGACCGTGACGAGCTGAGGCACGTCGCGCATCGTGGGGAGCTTGTAGTCGCCCAGGTGGGCGTTGGTGATGCGCCCGCTCTCCGCCGACATCTCTTCCATCGTGGCATACCCGAGGCCCTGAACCAGCCCGCCCTCGATCTGCCCCTGATGGCCGATGGGGTTGACGATGGTTCCCGTGTCCTGGACGGTCGTCATTCGGGCGATACGCACCTGGCCCGTCTCGGAGTCCACCTCCACCTCGGCGATCTGCGCGCAGCAATGTCGGTCGGTGGTCTTGGGCCGCTTGATCGTCACCTGTGCATGGCCGGCTCCCCCGTCGCCGGGGAGCATCTCCGCGGCCAGCTCCTCCAGCGAGACGAACCCGCCGTCGGGGCTCGTCCAGCCGCTGGACCGCTCAGCCGTCGCCGGCGCCCAGGCCGCCGACTCCGCGCCGAGCATCGCCGCGGCCAGCGGCGCAAGCTTCTCCTTCACGGCGGACGACGCGGCGATCGCGGCGTGGCCGGCGACGTTCGTCATGCGGTCGGCCGCGGAGCCGACGTCGATGGGCAGCGCGTCCGTCGTTCCGCGAACGAGGAGGACTCGGTCGGCCAGCACACCGAACTCCTCAGCGACGACCTGGGCCACCACCGTCAGAGCGCCGGTGCCGTTGTCCGGGAGGCCGGTCACGACGGTGATGGTCCCGTTGGGGTTCAGCGTCACGTCGGAGCTGCCCTCACCGAAGCCCACGCCGCGCTCGCACAGCGCGATGCCGCGGCCACGGAGGACGCCCGAATTCGCCGGGGATGAGGCTCCGAGCCCAACCCGTGGGCTCGAGGGCTGGAGGTCGAGAGCGCGCACGGCCGCGTCGAGGACCGTGGGCACGAGGGACGCGGCGCCCTCCCCCGTCGTCCGCGCCGCATTTCGAATTCGGAATTCGAGAGGATCCATCCCAAACGCGCGCGCCAGGAGGTCCGTGTGGGCCTCGACGGCGAACGCGACCTGCGGGTGGCCGGGCGCGCGCATGTATCCGGAGGGTGGCAGGTTGGTGTAGACGCAAAAGGCCTCGATCCGAAGGTTCGGAACCGCGTACGGGCCGGCGGCGTAGTCGGCGCCCGTCAGCATTCCATCCTCGCTGGGCTTGAGCGCGCCGTAGGCGCCGGTGTTGTAGACGATCCGCACGTCGCGCGCGACGATGGCGCCTTCGCGCGTCAACCCGGTCCGTACTCGGACGATGGAGGGATGCCGATGGGTGGCCGAAGCCAGGTCAGCAGTCGAGCGCGCGACGAACTTGACGGGCCGGCCCGTCATGCGGGACAGGTGGTAGGCCATGGGGACGTCGGCCGGGCTCCCCTTCCCCCCGAAGTCGGCGCCGACCGTAATGGGATGGATGACGAAGTCGTGCTCGGGGCGATCGGTCAGCTCGGCGAGCTGCTCGCGGAGCGTGTACGGCAGCTTGTGGGAGGGCCAGACGTCGACGCGCTCGGCGCCGTCCGCAGACGGGCCGACGCGGACCACGCAGGCGTGGGGCTCGAGGTACCCCTGATGCGTGAGCGGCGTCGTGAAGGTGTGCTCGAGGACGACATCCGCCGATGCGAACGCTGCGTCCGGATCACCGCGGCGGTGAGTGCGGTAACCACAGACGTTCGGAATATCGGGCGTCGCCGGGAAGCCCGCGTACGATCGCGCATCAGGGTGAACGAGGGGCGCGCCCGGGAGCATCGCCTGCAGGGGGTCGAAGACGGCTGGCAGCTCCTCGTACTGGACCTGGACTGCGAGCGCCGCCTCTTCTGCGGCGTCCGGTGTCTCGGCGGCGACGACCGCCACCTTGTCGCCGACGAAACGGGCCACGTCCTCGCACAGGAGTGGCAGGTCCTTCAGCACGCGGCCGGTGCGTCGATTCAGCACATCGCGTGCGGTGAGCACAACGCGGACGCCGGGAATGGCGCGTGCGGGCGCGACGTCAATGGACACGATGTGCGCGTGTGGGTACGGGCTGCGCACGTTGGCTGCCCACAGCATGTCCGCGAGGGTTATGTCAGCCGGATAGGTCGCCGCGCCGCTGACCTTCGCCGGCCCCTCGACGCGAGGGATGGGCTTGCCGATGACCTGAAACGCCGTTGTTGCCGCCATGCCACGCTCCGTTTGCTGCTGGGCCATTGTTGCGCCCGCGCGAGGCTACGGGCAAATAGCGGGCGAGTCTGATGCCATCAGCCATTGTTCGGGCCGTGCTGCGGTCGCGCTCCGCAAAACTGAGCGCAAGGGGGGAAACGGTGTCCGGATTTCGCAGGTTTCTGCTTCGGGACCGCGGCTTGAGCCAAAAGGGATGCGCTCGCTTCGACCGGCGCCGGGCTGCCTGATTGCGCGGCCGCGTTTCGTCGATAATCCATCATGCGTGGACGGCTCGTCGCGTACCCATCTATCCGCGACCGAGCCCGCGAAGGCGACCCTCCCGAAAGGTAGAACTGTGCGACCTGACGCTTCCCGCCCCCGTTTCCTCTTGGCAGCCATCTCGGTAATCGTCGCTGCCGCGTGCGCCGGACCAGCCGCCACTCAACCGCCCGCCGCCTCAGCGGTGCCCGGGACCAGCACGGCGTCAACGCGGACCCTCGTCGCGGCCGTCCGGGTCGAGCCGGAGAGCATCGCCGCCAAGGGCCCGCGCCAGGTCGGTGTTTCCCTGCACTTCGTCAAGCGGCTCTTCAATGCCGAGCTTTCCATTGAGAACCAGCAGGGGACGCCGATCCCCTACCTGGCGGATGCGGTGCCGCAGCTCAACACCGAAAGCTGGACAGTGGAGCCGGACGGCCACATGGAGACGACGTACCACCTTCGCCCAAATCTCCGCTGGCACGACGGAAGCCCGTTGACGTCCGACGACTTCCTGTTCGCGTGGCAGGTGTATCGCACGCCAGATCTCGGGTTCGCGAACTCAGCGCCTCTCAACCAGATGGAGGACGTACTCGCTCCAGACGCCTCGACGGTCGTGGTTCGCTGGCTCCGTCCGTATCCAGACGCCAACCTGCTCGTCGAGGACGCGTTCCCACCCCTTCCACGCCGCATCCTGGAGGCGCAGTTTCAGCAGCAGACGCTGGACGCGTTTGTGGCGTCCGCGTACTGGACGCGCGAGTTCGTGGGTCTCGGTCCATTTCGATTGGAGCGCTGGGAGCCCGGGGCCTTCATCGAGGCATCGGCGTTCGACGGCCACGCCCTCGGGGCGCCAAAGATCTCGCGGCTCAAGCTCCTGTTCATCGGCGACGCGAATACCACGCTCGCCAGCATCCTGGCCGGCGAGGTCCAACTTTCCGCGGATCTCTCCCTTGGGTTCACCCAGGCGGTGACCCTCAAGCACCAGTGGGAGCCGACCCAGGGCGGGACCGTGCTGCTTCATCCGAATCAGTGGCGTGCGACCAAGTTCCAGCTTCGCCCCGATCTGGCGAACCCGCGCGCCATCCTCGACGCGCGCGTACGACGCGCCCTGAGCTTTGCCCTGGACAAGCGCGCCATCAACGATGCGATCTACGACGGCGAGGGAATCGTCGCCGAGTCCATGATCCCGCCCATGGTCGACTACTATCCGCAGATCGAGCCCTCCGTGACGAAGTATCCCTTCGACCTCCGCCAGAGCGATCAGCTCATGGGCGAGGCAGGCTTCCGCAAGACGGCGGGAGAATCCTTCGCGGGCCCCGAAGGGCGGCTGACGCTCGAGATCAAGACGAACGCGTCCGCCGAGTTCGAGTCTGAGATGTCCGCCCTCGCGGCTCAGTGGCGGCAGGCGGGCTTCGACATGGCCGAGGCTGTGCTCCCGGCGGCCCAGGCGCAGGACCCGCAGATGCGCGCGACCTTTCCATCCATGTTCACCCACAGCACCGGTCTTGGCGAGCCCGCCCTCATCGACCAGGTCACCAGCCATATCCCCGGCCCGGCAAATCGCTGGAGCGGCGGTAACCGGGGCGGCTATTCCAATCCTGACTACGATCGCCTCGTGGAGCAATTCAACAGCACGCTTGATCGAGGGGAGCGGATTCGACAGATCGCGCAGATGCTGAAGATCTACACGGATGATGCGCCGTCGATCAGCCTCTTCTTCGCCACCCAGCCGATGGCGGCGGTATCTGCGCTCAAAGGGCCGCAGCTCGTTGTCCCGGGCGCCGTGATGGGGTGGGACATTCACACCTGGTCCTGGGCAGAATAGGCCCAACAGGCCGTTGACGATTCCGAGCGTCAGCCGCGCGCCATCGCGCGCGTGCGCCGGGAGGTTTCGTGTTCGACGTTGCGATCATCGGGGCGGGCATCATCGGGCTGGCCGCCGCTCGGGAGGTTCTGCTCCGGCATCCCGAGACGTCGCTCACGGTGCTGGAGAAGGAGCCGGAGCTCGGCCGCCACCAGACAGGCCATAATAGCGGCGTCATCCACTCCGGCATTTATTACGCGCCGGGCTCGGTCAAAGCGCGCGCCTGCGTTGCGGGGGCGGCTGCCCTCAAGCGGTATTGCCTCGACCGCGGGATCCCGTTCGAGGAGTGCGGCAAGGTCATCGTCGCTCGGAACGAGGATGAGATTCCCCGCCTTGAGGAGCTGCATCGACGGGGCATCGAGAATGGCGTGCCTGGGCTGGAGCGAATCGGCCCGGAGCGTATTCGCGAGCTGGAGCCCCACGTCGTGGGGATCCAGGGGCTGTGGTCGCCCAGGACGGGCATCATCGATTTCGGCCGGGTGGCCGCAGCCTATGCCGACGACGTGCGGGCGGCGGGCGGCACGATCGCGACGCGCCACGAGGTGCTGGGGTTTCAGCGTACCGCCAGGAGCGTGGTTGTCCGGACGACGAGCGGCGATGTTGAGGCGAGCCGGGTCGTGGCGTGCGCGGGCCTGTACGCCGATCGGATCGCGGCCCTCACCGGCGCGCCGAAGGACCCCCGCATCGTTCCCTTCCGCGGCGATTACTACGTGCTGCCGCCCGAGCGGCGGCAACTGGTGCGCAGCCTGATCTATCCGGTTCCGGACCCGGCCTTCCCGTTCCTCGGCGTGCACTTCACCCGTCGCATCGACGGCGACGTGTGGCTCGGCCCGAACGCCGTCCTCGCCTTCGCGCGCGAAGGGTATCGGCGCACCGATTTCGCGCCCGGCGACCTCGCCGAGGCGCTCGGGTTCCCGGGTTTTCGCAAGCTTGCCGTGCGCTACTGGCGCACCGGGCTCGCGGAGATGTGGCGCGATTACAACAAGGCGGCCTTTCTCGCGTCGCTGCGCGCGTACGTTCCGGAGCTCAAGGAAGTGGATCTCCAGCCAGGCCCCTCGGGCGTGCGCGCGCAGGCGCTCTCGAGCGACGGGAAGCTCGTGGACGATTTTGTCGTGAACACGGCGGCCGGCGTGCTCCACGTCCGCAATGCGCCCTCGCCGGCGGCGACGGCGTCGCTCGCCATCGGGGCCATGATCGCGGACGCCCTCGACGCCGTTACTCAATAATCGCGTGATCGGGTTCGAGACAGAGGAGTCGGAGATGCTGCTGGAAGACCGCGTCGTCATCGTTACCGGAGGTGGACACGGAATCGGCCGGGCCTACTGCCTCGGCGTCGCGCAAGAGGGCGGTAGGGTCGTCGTCGCGGACATCGACGGCGCCGCCGCCGACAGCGTGGCCGAGGAGATTGGCGACCATCGGGCGATCGCCGTGCAGGCGGACGTTTCCCGTTTGTCGAGCTGTCAGGAGATGGCGAAGGCGGCCGTCGATCGCTTCGGCAGGATCGACGGACTCATCAACAATGCCGCGATCTTCGCCACGGTCCCGATCTCGCGCGTCGGCTTCCAGGAGATCAGCGAGGACGAATGGGATCGGACGATGGAGGTGAACGTCAAGGGGATGTGGCTCTGCTGCCGCGCGGTGGCTCCGGCGATGCAGGAGCGTAAGCACGGAAGCATCGTCAACATCTCATCGAGCACGGTACTGAGCGGAAGCGCGACACGGATCCACTATGTGGCGTCGAAGGCGGCGGTCATCGGGTTCAGCCGGGTCCTGGCGCGGGAGCTGGGTCCGGATAACATCCGCGTGAACACGATCGCGCCCGGATCGACGCTCAGCGAGGCCAACCCGGACGAGGAGACGCTGAAGATGCGGCAGCGGAATGTGGGCATTCGCGCGCTGGCGCGCGTCGAGCTGCCGGGCGATCTGGTCGGGACGGCACTATATCTCCTGTCGGACCTCAGCGCCTTCGTGACGGGCCAGATGATCGTCGTTGCCGGGGGCGAGGCGATGTACTAAGGGGCCGAGCTAGCCGCCGGCCATGGCCGGGACGATCGAGAGCTCGTCGCCCGCCTTTAGCTTCGTCTCGGTCCCGTGCAGAAATCGGATGTCCTCTCCATTGACGAACAGGTTGACGAATCGACGCACCTCGCCGCCGTCGTCGAGAATCCGCTTGGCGATGCCGGGGAAGTGCGCATCGAGATCCGTGAGGCACGATGCCACGTCCGCGCCGTCCGCGGCCACGTCGGCCTGCCCGCCGGTGAGGGTCCGCAGCGGCGTGGGGATTCGTACGCGAATACTCATGCTCTGCCTCCAGGTCACCCTGCGATGATGTCGCCCTCGACCGGATCGACGCGGACGCCGGTCTCGATGGCCCAGGCGATGGCGCGATCGATCTCCGCATCATCCCCGGACACCTCGAGATAGAGCCAGCCGGAATCCGCGGAGATCTCGCCGCCGCGAATGTTCGTCACGACCTCGAATCGTTTGCCCATCGTGTAGACGACCGGCTCGGTGATGAGGTTCGCGGGGAAGAATAGCCTGATCCGCCGCTTCGCCATCGCTGGGACCGCCGCCTCAGCCAGCTTCGACCATCACGGGCTCGAACGACGGATCCCGTTTGGCCAGTGCGGTGTCGAACTCGGTCATGCTCGCGCCGATCGTGATGGGCTCCGGAAGCGCGCTCGCGACGGCCTCGGGCGTCTTCAGGCCATTTCCCGTAACGTAGACGACGATCGTCTCGTCCGGATCGAGCAGCCCTGCCTCGGCCATCTTTTTCAGCACGCCGACACTGACCCCGCCCGCTGTCTCGCCGAACACGCCCTCGGTTTGGGCGAGCAGACGCATCCCCGCGACGATCTCCTCGTCGGTCACGGACCCGGCCAGGCCGTTCGTCTCCTTGATGACCTTCAAGCAGTAGTAGCCGTCGGCCGGATTCCCGATGGCCAACGACTTCGCAATCGTCGAAGGCTTGACCGGCCGAATGGTCATCGTATTCGCCTCGTGGGCGGAGACGATGGGTGCGCAGCCCGCTGCCTGCGCGAGCCCCATCCGCGGGGTGGCCGGGGAGATCAACCCGACTTCGGCCAGCTCCTCGAACCCGCGGGCGATTTTGGTGAATAGGGCGCCGCTCGCCGTGGGAACGATCACGGTATCCGGCGCGCGCCATCCGAGCTGCTCGGCAACTTCGAAGGCGAGGCTCTTGCTCCCTTCGGCGTAGTACGGGCGCAGGTTGATGTTGACGAAGGCCCAGCCGTACCGGTCCGCGATCTCCGCGCAGAGTCGGTTCACGTCGTCGTAGTTCCCGCGGATGGCGACGAGGGTCGGGCCGTAGACGGCGATGTTCGTGATCTTGCTCGTCTCGAGGTCGGACGGGATGAAGACGACACACCGCATCTGTGCCCGGGCCCCGTGCGCGGCGACGGAAGCGGCGAGGTTGCCGGTCGAGGCGCAGGCGATCGTGTCGAATCCGAAGCCTCGGGCCATGGTGGCGGCCACGGTGACCGGTCGGTCTTTGAAGGAGAAGGTCGGATTGACGGTGTCGTTCTTGACGTACAGGTTGCGGAGGCCGAGGGCGCGGCCAAGATTGTCCGCGCGCAGTAGCGGCGTGCATCCCGTCTGGATGTCGACGAGGGGCTGCCCGTCAACGGGGAAGAGCTTGCGATATCGCCAGATGGTCTGCGGCCCGCGCTCGATCTCTTCGCGGGAGATGTCCGCGCGGATTGCAGCGTAGTCGTACGCGACTTCGAGCGGGCCGAAACACAGCTCGCAGACGTGCAGAGGGGCGAGGTCGTACAGCTCGCCGCACTCTCGACAGACTAACCCTTTGGTAAATGCCACGCGATCCTCTCCGCCGGGCCGGACCACACGAAAAGACCCCTTCCCCGAATAAACAGGGAAGGGGGCACATAGAACCTGTCCACCTTCCCTTATCTTCTCCGACATTGTCGGAGCGGAATTGGCACCGTTCCGGGCCGTCCTTGCTGCAGGACGGCCCGGAGGTTGCCGGGCTTCAGTGGGCCGGTTCCCTCCACCGCTCCTGATAAGGGCAGACGGTATATCCAGTTGTTGGGCTAGACTCTACCAGCGGTGGCGGCGGTGCGTCAAGCGGCGGATGTGCGGGTTGAAGGATCGCCGGCCGGCGATAGTCGCCGATTGAGGGTAGAAGCTGAGGAGCCGGCGCATCCTGGCGATCGCGTGCTTCGTCGTTTTCGTCGGATGCGGCGCCATCGCACCGCCGCCGGCGCCGGCCACGCCATCGAGCCGCGGAACGAGGGGCAGCGTCGACGTTCCCCCCTCGCCGCGGTACATCACGATCTTTCTGCCTCGCTTGCAGGAGGACGACACCCTGCGCCTCGCAGCCGTCGGACGGCACGTACCGGCTGGCGACCCGCCGGCCACGGCGGCGCTGCGCGCGCTCATCGACGGGCCTACGGGAGACGAGCGGGCCGCTGACTTCGAATATCCGCTCGACCGACGCACCCGGGTCCACTCCGTCGCCGTGGAAGACCGCGTCGCGGTCGTCGATTTCGGGGAAGGGATCGAGCGGGTCCACGGTCGCCCCTACTCCGAGCTGGTGTACTGGTCCATCGTTTACACGCTGACCGAGGCGCCAGGGGTAGATGCAGTTGCGCTTCGGCACGACGGGCAACCCATGGCGGCCCTCGGCGACCCGCCTTTTGCCCTTCCCCAGCTCGGAACGCGCGACGGAGCTCCCGATTGGGCGCTGCCTCGATGACCGGTCGACATGGCCTGGCCGCTCCGGTACGCTCTGGACAGCTCGCGAGCTGGGATTGAGCGTCGGATGGCGAACGATGCGCCGTTCTTCTTCATCGTCAATCCCCGCGCCGGGGCCGGCGGGCGGAAGTTCGCAGGCATCGCCGCGCGGATGCGGGCCCTTGGCGTGTCCTACGCGGCTGCCGCGACCACGAAACCCGGTGATGCCCGCACGCTCAGCAAGCTCGCCCTCGGGCACGGCTTTCGCGCCATTGTCTGTGTTGGCGGCGACGGAACCGTCAACGAAGTCGTCAACGGCTTCGTCACGCCCGAGGGATTGGTCGACCGCCGCGCCGTGCTGGGCGTCATCCCAAGTGGCACGATGCAGGACTTTGCGCGAGGGGCCAGTCTCCCCGTCGGACGCGACGCCGCGCTCGCGCGCCTTCTGGACGGCCGCGAATCAGCGATCGACGTGGGGCGAATTCGGTTCGCGGACGGGCGCGTCCACGTCTTCGTCAACGTGGTCGGCGCGGGCTTTGACGCCGAAGTGGCCGGTCGCGCCGCCGACGTCCGTGGCGGCGCCATCACCTCGATACCGGCGCACGTTCTCGGGTTCGCCTCGGCCCTCGCCGCGTATCAAAACAAGGAGATCTCCCTCACGTTCGAAGATCAGCCGGGTTCAGCCGCGCGCCTACGCTGCAACGCGGTCATCGCTGCGAACGGACCGTCCTACGCCGGGGTGATGAATTTCGCGCCGGGCGCCACGCTCGATGACGGTCGCCTCGACGTGGTGCTCGTCGGGGACGTCGCGAAGATCGAGCTACTCCTCAACCTGCCCCGGGTTTTGGCGGGCACGCACGTCGCGCACGAGAAGGTCACCACGTACCGCGTTCGCGGCCTCAGCCTCGAGTCAGGGGACGACGCGCTGGTACAGGCGGACGGCGAGGTCGTCGGCAGGCTTCCCGCCCGGGTGGACGTCCTCCCCGGCGCGTTGCGCCTCATTCGGTAATAAGCGGAGAATAGAGCAAGCTTGGGGGCTATCCCGGCGCACAGGGAGTACGGACTGGTGGCGACGGCAGCATTCGCGCGCGGCGTATCGCGATCAATGGGAGCCGGCGTGATCGCCGGCGCCGCGGCGGGGCTTCTGTGGTTCGCCGCTCGCCACTACGGCCGGGACCGAGCCGGGGAGATCATCGATTGGGACCAGGCTCGCAGCGTCGCCTTGAGAACGGCGCAGGCGACGCCATGGCTCGATTCCGGTGAGCGAGCGGCGGCCGAAGCGGACTACGTCGACATGCTGCGCGAAGTCGCGGGACCTCTCCAGCGCTACACGGGGAGCGAATTCGACATCGCCCGAAGTGGAGTGCGCGCGCTCGATCGTCCCGAATGGATCTCCGCGAATATGGCGAACTTTCGCGACCTCCTCCGCCCGTTCGAAGAGCTGTACCGAGAGAAGGTCGACCCCGCCCGCGTTCAGCTGCCCGGAATCACCGCCGCCGGACGGCTGGTGCTCTCGGCGGAAGTTGGCGTCCTGCTCGGCTATCTTGGACGCCGCGTTCTCGGGCAGTACGACATCAGCCTGCTCGGCACCCGCGCGCGCGAGCCCGGCGCGCTGTACTTCGTGGAGCCGAATATTCGCTCCATCCAGCTCCAGCTCGGCCTTCCACAGCGCGAGTTCCGCATGTGGCTCGCCCTCCACGAGGCGACGCACGTGCACGAGTTCGAGGGGCATCCCTGGGTGCGGGATTACCTCAATCAGACGATCCAGCGATACATCGAGAGTATGGTGGACCACCTGCGCGATGGGGGTGGCTCGATCAAAGGGCTGGTGGGACGGGCGATGGACCACCTGTCCATCGGCGGGAGCCTCCTCGAGGCGATGATGACCCCAACCCAACGGGGGATGGTGTCACGCCTGCAGGCCGTCATGTGCCTGCTCGAGGGCTACAGCAACCACGTGATGAACGCGCTCGGGCGCGATCTGTTGCCACACTATGTCCAGATTGAGGCGCGCGTCGAGGAGCGCTCCAAGCGCCGAAGTGGGGCAGAGCAGCTCTTCCTTCGCGTCACCGGGCTGCAGATGAAGTTCGATCAGTACCGCCTGGGCGCGGAGTTCGTGGACCGCGTGGTGCAAGACCGGGGAATCGCATTCCTGAATCAGGTCTGGCATTCGGCGGAGATGCTCCCATCGGAGCAGGAGATCCGCGAGCCCGCCCGCTGGATCGATCGCGTCACGGCGGCCGCTTGAACCGATGCTGAATGACGTCATGCGCTTCACCGTGATCGATGGTGAGGGCGCGGTGAGCTTCGTTGCACCGTGCCGCACCATGGAGGCGCTCGTCGCCGCGTGCGCGAGCGAGCCCGGCTCTCTGCTCCAGCTTCTGAATACCGCGTCGCAGTTTGCGCCCGAGGTTCGCGACCACGTCCTCAGCGGCCTTGCGGTCTTCGATGAGCACAACGTTCCCGGGCGCCTGGAATCGATTCACAGCGCGCTCGATCTTCTGCGTCCGGCGGACCTGCCCGTCTTTCGCGTGCTGGACGACCGGACGCGACAGGCGAGCCTGCAGCCAGCGCGCGCGGGCGTCATCGTTTTCAATTTGAAGAGCAAACGGATCGTGCAGATCCACAACACCTACGCGGAGATCAAGCGCTCAGGGCGCATTCGCGTCCCACCGCTTGAGGGCGCCAACGCGCGCCCGCCCCGAATCCACCGGTACGAGCTGCCGGCGGACTGGTCGCTCGTTCCCGGGGTCGATTAGCACGATCGATCGAACGCAGGCGCACGACGTGGCGGTTCGTCGTTCTCCCAGGCTGCGCGCCGCCAGCGAGGTTTGACAGCGATGAAGAGCGAAAAAGCTGAGGTCCTTCCGATCACGGCGAGTACGAACGACGAGCATCACCTCGTGATCGGCGGGTGCGACGTCGTGGATCTGGTCGCCCAGTTCGGAAGCCCCCTCTACGTGTACGACGAGGCGACGATCCGGGAGCAGGCGAGGGGATACGTCGGCGGACTCCATGCCGCTGTCTCGGACTCGCTCGTGATCTTTGCCAGCAAAGCCTTCGCGAATGCCGCGATCTTCCAGGTCCTTGCCGAGGAGGGGCTTGGCCTCGACGTCGTGTCCGGTGGGGAGATGGTGCTGGCGCACCGAAGCGGCTTCCCGATGGAGCGCGTCTACTTCCATGGGAACAATAAGTCCGCTGAGGAGATGGCGCTCGCGGCTGAGCTGGGGGTAGGGCGCTTCGTGGTCGACAATTTTCACGAGCTGGGGCGGCTGGATGCGCTCGGTCAACAACTCGGCGTGCGCATCCCCGCGCTCCTCCGGGTCGGCCCCGGCGTCGAAGCCCACACGCACGAGTATCGCAAGACGGGCACGCTGGACTCGAAATTCGGGATCCCCATCTCGACGGGTCAGGCCGAAACCGCCGTGTTCCAGGCCACGCGAGCCCGCGGTGTTCACCTGATCGGACTTCATGCCCACATCGGTTCGCAGATCTTCGAGATCGCGCCATACCTGGAGACGATCCACATCGTGCTGGAGTTCGCCGCCCTCATGCGCGACCGCTACGGGCTCGACCTTCGGGAGTTCAGCCCGGGTGGCGGTTGGGGCATCTCCTACACGGAGGACGACGACCCAATGCCCGCCGAGGAGGTGGCCCGTACGATCGGCGGCGCTGTGTGGAAATCGGCTGCGGAGCACGGCCTCGCCAACCCGAGGGTCATCATCGAACCTGGACGGTCGATCGTCGGGCAGGCGGGCGTGGCGATCTATACGGTCGGCGCTATCAAAGACATCCCCGGCGTGCGGCGGTACGTGGCTCTGGACGGCGGGATGGCCGACAACATCCGCCCCGCGCTGTATGGGTCGATCTACGACGCGCTGGTGGCGAACCGAATGGACGAGGCGGCCACCGCGACGGTCACGCTCGCGGGCCGCTACTGCGAATCGGGCGACATCCTGGTGAAAGACGCGCATCTCCCCCGCGTGGGTTCGGGCGATCTCATCGCGCTTCCCGCGTCCGGCGCCTACAACTTGGCGATGAGCAGCAACTACAACATGGCGCTGCGTCCGGCGGCCGTCATGGTGGCCGACGGCCACGCGCGCCTCATCCGCCGCCGAGAGACGTACGATGACCTTCTGCGCGTCGAGACCGCGCTGGACTGACCGCCGGTACATTAGCGCGGAGGCCGCGATGGCAGCGCGCAGTAAGGTTCGATTTCTGGCAACCGACATGTGGGACACGCCCGACGACGGCAAACGGTACGAGGTCATCGACGGGGAGCTGTACGTGTCACCACCGCCCGTACCCGCTCACCAGTCCGCAGCGGGCGAGCTGTTTTGGCGAATCTGCTCCTATCTTGAGCGTAATCACCTAGACTAGCGGCTACAGCCGCTCCTTCAACGCGGTCGCGGTCCGCCGCGTCATCCCCGGCACCGAAGCGATGTCGTCGACCACGGCTTTGCGGATGGCGTCCACCGAGCCGAAGCGTTGGAGCAGGGCCTTGCGCCGCTTCGGCCCAACGCCGGGGATCTCATCGAGGGACGATTTCAGCGCGCCTTTGCCGCGGCTCGCCCGGTGGTACGTGATGGCGAATCGGTGCGCTTCGTCGCGAACGCGCTGGAGGAGGAACCGACCGGCGCTGTCGGCGGGGAACGGGATGGGATCCGAGCGGTTTGGCACGAAGACCTCTTCGTACTGCTTGGCGAGCCCCACCATCGGGATCTCGAGCTCCAGCTCTCCCATGACGTCCTGGGCCGAGCTGAGCTGGCCCTTCCCGCCGTCGATCACCACGAGATCCGGGATCACCCCCCACTTCTGGCCTTCGGCGGTCGGCGCCTTGCTCTGCTCCACCAGGTGGCCGAATCGCCGGCGGATCACCTCCCGCATCGACGCGAAGTCGTCATTGTGGTCGACGGTGCGAATCCGGAAGCGCCGATACTCGGAGGGCTTGGGGCGCGCGCCTTCCAGGACGGCCATGCTGGCCACGGTGTACGCGCCCTGGACATGGGAGATGTCGAAGCACTCGATCCGCTCCGGGACGTTGGGCAGGCCCAGCGCCTCCTGCAGCTCCAACATCGCGCCGGAGGTGCGCTCGATCTCCTGAATCCGCTCGAGCGCCAGGCGTTCCAGCGTCTCCGTCGCGTTGCGCAGCGCGAGCCCGACGAGCCGCGCGGGCTCACCCCGTTTGGGGGCCTGGAGGTTCACGGCGTGGCGCGCCGTGCTGGCCAGCCACTCCTTCACGGTCGGCTGGTCGTCCACCGCGTGCGAAAGCAGAATGCGCCGGGGAACGTGGGTCGCCTCAGCATAGAAGAGGAGCAGGAAAGATTTCGTGAGCGCGGCCTCCGTCTCGTCCAGCGCATTCTGGAGGATGAAGTGCTCGCGCCCCACCATGCGCCCGTCGCGCATGAAGAACACCTGGGCGCATGCGTGCGTCTCGTTTCGGGCGATGCCGATGACGTCCAGCTCCTCCCGCACGGTTGTCGTGACGGCCTGCTGCTCGACGACGCGCTCCGCCTCGCGGAGGCGGTCGCGGAGGACGGCGGCCTGCTCGAAGTCGAGCCGATCGGCGGCCTCCTCCATGTCGCGGCGCAGCTCCTTCAGCACCCCCTCGGTCTTGCCCTCCATGAAGCGCACGACCTGGTCGATGAGGACGCGGTACTGCTCCTTCGTCACGGCGCCGATGCATGGGGCGAGGCATCGGTTGATGTAGGCGTACAGGCAGGGGCGGGGGTCGGTGCCGGTGATCTCCTTGCTGCAGAGGATGTAGGGGAACATCCGGTTCAGGGTGTTCATCGTTCGGCGGACCGAGCCCGTATCGCTGAATGGGCCGAAGTACTTGGCGCCGTCGGGCGCGATGCGCCGCGCGATCTCGACTCGCGGCCAATCCTCCTGCACCGTGACGCGGACGTACGGATAATGCTTGTCGTCTCGAAGCACGACGTTGTACTTGGGCCGCTCCGTCTTGATGAGGTCGGACTCCCACTGGAGGGCCTGGAGCGGGGATCCGGTGAGGATGTACTCGACGTCCGCGATCTGGGCCACGAGGGCGACGATTTTGCCGCCGCGCGCGTCGGGCGCCTGGAAGTAGGAGCTGACTCGCGACCGAAGCGACGTCGCCTTACCAACGTAGATGGTCTTCCCCTCGGCATCCTTGAACTTATAGATGCCGGGCTGTCGTGGAAGGTTCCGGACCTTCTCGGCCAGCGCTTCGTTCGCGAGCTTCACTCCTGCCTCCGGGCTCTTGAAACGCAAAATTATTGCACAGGGGTCCCGGCTGGATGGGTTATGCTGGAGCCCGAAACGAGGTGCGCGATGCGGGCTGTGACCGTCGGGATCGTGCTCGCGGCCGTCGTCGGAGCCGCGAGCTCTCTGCTGTTCGGAGCGCGGCTGGCTCACGCGCCGGAGGACTCGGGCGGGGCGCGCAATCCCCTCACGGCGGTTGGCCGGCAGCCCGAAGTCGTTCAGGCGCCGACCAGCGCGCTCTGGGTCGATCTGGCGCAACAGCGCGTGCCGCGCCAGGAGATGGCGGTCGCGGAGCTGGGTGGCCGGATCTACGCCATCGGCGGGTTCAACCCGGACGGGAGCAGCGCCAACACGGTGGAGGCGTACGACCCGGCGACCGATAGCTGGGCGACCGTCGCGCCGCTCCCCATCGCGCTCAACCACCCGGCCGCGGCGACGGTTGGCGACCACGTGTACGTTATCGGCGGTCATCCGGACCAGGGCGCCGAGGCGGTCGATACCGTCTATGCGTACGACGCTGGAGCGGATCGGTGGGTGCCGAGGGCGCGCATGCCGACCGCGCGCGGGGCGCTCGCCGTCGCGGTTGCCGACGGCAAGATCTACGCCATGGGCGGCTCGCCGGACCGGCGCGAGCGCGATTTCGCCGTGTACGATCCGGACGCGGACGCCTGGACGCCGCTACCCGCCATGCCGACGCCCCGAAACCACCTGGCGGCCGGTGCGCTGAACGGGAAGATCTACGCCGTGGGCGGGCGTAGCGGCGACATTGGCGGCATCACGGCCGCCCTCGAGGAGTACGACCCCGGGGCCCGCGCGTGGACGGCGAAGGCCCCGATGCCGACTGCGCGCGGCGGGATCGCCGCCGCCGTCGTGGGAGGATCGCTGTACGTCTTCGGCGGCGAGGGCAACCGGAACAACCCGACTGGGGTGTTCGATGAGGTCGAGGCGTACGACCCGGCCACCGATAGCTGGCTGAGGCTCGCACCGATGGGTGCGCCCCGCCACGGCATCGGGGCGGCGGCCCTCGAGAACCGAATCTACATCCCAGGAGGCGCCAGCGTCGAGGGCTTCGGGGTGACGCCCGTCAATCAGGCGCTGGACGTGCAATGACGGAGGGACGAGGGAAGACCGGCCAAAGCCGCCGGCGCTCGAGCGAGAGCCGGAGCCTTGGATAACATGCCAATCTCCAGCGGGCAGCCTGGTGGGAGGAGCCTCGTGGAGTCGGAGGCGCCCGGCGCGGAGATCATTGCTCGCAGAGCGCTACCCGGTGTGAATCGGGAGGGCGGCATGGGCGCATCAGGAAACGCTCCGCCGCTTGTAGCCCCGGCCAAATTCACTTGGCCTGGCCACTGGGAAGTTACCGCCACCTGGACGGCCAGCATGGCTCCTCGAGTCGCTATTGATGCACGGAGCTTGTGGGCCCATCTCGACATTGTCTGCTGCCTCCTACTCCGGAACGACGTGCGCCATGTGGCCTGCGATGACGAACACAACCAACGGGGCGGTTCGATAGTTGGTCACTTTTACCCTTCGTTCTCCGTGGGAAAGGCCACCGTGCGGGCGGCTCTGTGTCCGTGCCGTGCGGGTAAAACGAGAGGTAGCATCGTGTTGTCATAATTTGACAGCATAAGATCCCGCCCTCGCACCAGCGCAACACGTGCTACGCATGTGATACGTTGCGGTCACAGGCGCATTTTTGAGATCGGCGCGGCCTGAGCCTCCCGTGTCACCAGCTCGTCGCACGGTGGCCCCGGCGTAGCTGCGGCAACCGCGCCCCGGCACAGCTGCCCCGCACAGCCGCTCGTTGACGCTCGCGACCACGCCCGCCTACACTGCGGCAGGGACGCCAGGCGCCACCAGGAGAGACCCATGACCCAGACCACACCCGAACCCCAGGACCTGGCGGCGCGGCTGCGTCGGCACGTCGCGCGGTTCGCCGACCGTGTGCCCGACTGGGAGGCGTTCGAGGAGGCGAAGATCCCGGGCTTTCACCGCGCGCAGCACCGCTACGTGGGCGCCGGCGCCTCGGGGAAGTACGACGACCCGAACGCCATTCCACCGGGCAGCTTCACCGTGAGCGTGATGCTGGTCCCGCCGGGGCAGGGGAACCCGCCCCACACCCACGAGGTGGAGGAGGTCTTCTTCGTCCTGAAGGGTCAGCTCACCTGCTTCTGGTGCGCGGGTGACGCTCGCGTCGAGCAGGTCCTTGGGCCCTGGGACATGGTCTTCAATCCCGCGGACGTGGCCCATGGGTACCACAATGCGACCGATGAGGACGTCTACGTGCAGATCATGCTGGGCCGCCCGCGGCCCGACGTGCCCAGCTACGTCGAGGAACGCTACGAGCGGGAAAAGTACGACCATCTGAAACGTAGGTAGGGGAGGACGAGGCAATGGAGCCACTGCCGAGCGGAGCCAACTTCATCCGCTCGAAGACCCTCTGGGAAATCGGACTGCACATTGCCGGAAACCCGGCGACACCATACGGCGGCAACCGCGACATGTGCATCGTCGTGGGGACGGGATCCGGCGAGGAATTCCGGCCCTGGCTCCGCATGGCCACCGGGTCACCGCTCCTCGCTCACGCCGTCGCGAAGGGTGAGATCGAGATGGCGTTTGTGAACCCATCGGGGCTTCTCACCCAGGCCTACCGTGGGACCGGCGTGTTCTCCGAGCCCCTTCCGGTGCGCGTCGTGGCATCGTACCCGTCGTGGGACCGCTGCGTCTTTCTCGTCCACCCCCGGACGGGCATCACGGCCCTAGGGCAGATCGCCGAACGCAAGCCCGCGCTCCGAATCTCGATCCGCGAGGAGAAGGCCCACTCCACGCGCGTCCTCACCGACCAGCTCCTGGCGCTCTATGGGATCAGCCTCAAGGACCTGGAATCATGGGGCGCTACCTTCCAGGAGGTGGGGCCGCCGGGCGACATGCGTCGGGTCAACGCGTTGAAGGCGGAGGAGATCGACCTCGTCATCGATGAGGGCATCCGGAACAACAACTGGTTTGACGTAGGCCTGGAGCACGGCATGCGGGCCATCGAGCTGGAGCCCGAGATTCGCGACGGGATGGCCGCGATGGGATGGCGGATCGTGACCATACCGGCCGGCCGCTATCCCCACCTCACCCACGATTACACGTGCATCGACTACAGCGGCTGGCCGCTGTACACCCGAGCTTCCCTGCCGGACGACGTGGCATACGACGTGGTGGGCGCGCTTCACGCGCGGACCGACGAAATCCCGTGGGAGGAGAACTTCGGCGGGACCGGCCAGCTCGGCACCGACACGGAGGCGACGCCCATCGACGTGCCGCTCCATCCCGGCGCCGAGCGCTGGTACCGGGAGCACGGCTTCCTGAAGTAGCGCGCTACTCCGGGTTGTTCCGCAGCCAGGCGATGTAGTCGGCGACCCAGTATTCGAGGTCGTGTTGGGGCGCGTAGCCGACGTCCTCCTTCGCCTGGGTAATGTCCATGTAGGGGTTGGGCTTCCCACGCGGGTTCGTACCCGGTTGCAGCTCCACTTGGAGGTCGGGCGCGACCTTCTTCGCCGCCTCCACGAGGTCGCGATTGGTGCGTCCAATTCCCGCGCCGATGTTGTAGACGCTGTGCGGCAGCTTCTTATTCGCGGTCTGCAGGAGGAAGATGCCCAGCGCGCAGTCCTTCACGTAACAGAAGTCGCCGAGGTCATCGGCGTACGGGACTCCTGTCCGCGACCCGGCGAAGTTGGCGGGCACGCCACGCGCGGCCGCGTGGCAAACGCGGCTGGGGAGGTTCATCATCGTGTGGTACAGCGGCCCCCAGATCGTCGATGCCCGCACGCCGACGGTCTCGATGCCGGCCCGGCCCGCAAAGTGGGGCGCCAGCACATCCCACGCCTTCTTGAAGGTCTCGGTGGGGTTGCCGGACGCCAGCGGAAGGGGCGCGTCCTCCCGGTACGGGCCGGCGGGGAGGCTCGCGTACACGGTGACGGAGCTGGCGTACGTCACGCGGGGCACCTCGAACATCCGGGCCGCTTCGAGCACGTTGAGCAAGCCGAGCATGTTCACCCGGTAGTCTTCCCCGGGGGTCAGGGCGGCGAGGCCCGGCACAGCCAGGTGCACGATGCCGGTGACCTTGTGGCGATGGACGATGTCCAACACGGCGAGGCTGTTGGTCACGTCGAGCTGCTCGACCACGACCCGCTTCCCGATCTCGTCCTTGATGAAGTCCGGCTCTCGCCGCGCGTGGTATTGCGTGATGACGACGTTCTCCCCGGCGTCGAGAAACCGCCGCGCTGTGTGCAGGCCAATGAACCCCATGCCGCCGGTGATCAGGATCATCCGCGTCCCCCCGCTCGATTGCTCCGTGGGCCAGTATACGAGAACGCTGCGCGCGGACCGATCTGGATCCGCTGCGCCGGAATGGACGCGCAGCGTACACTTCCGTGATTCCCAACGGGAGCGCGAACCCATGCGACGAGTCCGCGTTGCGCTGCTGGCGACCCTCCTGTGCGTGGGCTGTGCCCGAGCGGGTCCGACGCCAGCGTCGCCGGCGGAGCCCAGCCAGTCCGCTTCGGCAGCCGCGCCGAAGCGGATCGTCGCGGCGACCAAGAACGTGCCCTCGTTCCTGTACTACAAGCTGCATCCCGGTCCGACCGCGGGCGCCGAGGAGATCGGCGACCTGCTGGACTCCGGCCTCGTCATCACCGACGACAGCGGGCTCCTTCGACCGCTCCTCGGCGAGGCCGTGCCGTCCCTCGACAACGGACTCTGGCAGGTGTTCCCCGACGGATCGATGCAGACGACGTTGAAGATTCGCCCGCGCGCAGTGTGGCACGATGGCGCGCCCCTCACCGCCGACGATCTCGTCTTCACCGCCGCGCTCGCGCAGGACCGCGAGCTGGCGGTCTTTCACCACGTCGGGTTCGACTCGATCGAGCGGCTGGAGATCGTGGACCCGCGCACGGTGCTCGTCCACTGGAAGCGTCCATACATCGAAGCGGACGCGCTCTTCAGTACGCGATTCACCCTGCCGCTCCCCGCGCACCTCCTCCAGGATCCGTACACCGAGAGTAAGGACACCTTCTTGGAGCTGCCATTCTGGGGCGACGAGTTCATCGGGACCGGGCCATTCAAGGTCCACGAGTACGTCCGTGGGAGCTTCCTGAACCTTCGAGCCAACACGGAATTCGCGCCGGGTCGCCCGCGGGTGGACGAGATCGAGGTGCGGTTCATCACCGACGACAACGCCTTCATCGCGAACCTTCTGTCCGGTGCGGTCGACTTCACCCTCGGTCGGGGTTCATCTCTCGAGCAGGCGCTCATGGTGCGGGACCAGTGGACGGGTGGGTCGGTCGAGTTCAAAGCGCTCGATAGCTGGGTGACCCTCTACCCGCAGTTCGTGAATCCGAGTCCGCAGGTCGTTGCCAATGCGCAGTTCCGTCGGGCCCTGGTCCAGGCCATCGATAGGCAGGAGATCGTGGACACGATCCAGCACGGGCAGACGCCCGTCGCGGACGGCAATATCAGTCCACACCATCCCTACTACAAACAGATCGAGCCCAGCGTGGTGCACTACGGCTATGATCCACGCCAGTCCGCGGCCATCCTGCAGGACTTGGGGTACGCGCGCGGGGCGGATGGCGCGTTCCGCGACGCCGGCGGCCAGCCGCTGGCCCTGGAGCTGCGCGGCTCCACGGTGCTCGACATTCTGCCGAAGTCGATCTACGCCGTCGCGGATTACTGGAAGCAGCTCGGCGTGCCCACGACGCCCGAGATTCGGCCAACCCAGCTCGCCGCCGACCCGGAATGGACGGCGACCTTCCCCGCCTTCGCGCTGCAACGCCAGACGGGGAGCCACCGGTTCCTCCCGAATCTGCGCAGCTCACAGGCGCGCATCCCCGAACGGAACTACACAGGGCTAAACGTCGCCCGCTACATGGACCCGGATATGGACGCCCTCATCGACCGCTACGTGACGACGATTCCCATCACGGACCGGGTCGCCGTGATCGCGCAGATCGAGCATCGAATCACCGACGAGGCGATCTGGATGACCTTGTTCTTCGACACGGAACCGGCCCTCATCTCCAACCGGCTGGTGAACGTCCACGCGCGGGGCGAGGACTCGAACCACGCCTGGAACGCCTACGAGTGGGACGTGCGGTAGGCGCCGATCCAGGATGGACGTGGACGAATCAGCGAGCTGTGGATCGATCGGGATCCGCGACCGGCGCTATGGGGCGTATTCGCCGCCGCGAGTGACGAACAGGTCGTCGGGCAGCGGCGTGCCGAGGTCCTGCTCGCGCGCGAGCTGAAGGATCAGCGATCCCAGCGCGGCGAATTGGATCCCCATTCCCGTGTTGTTGTCATGGAGGGTGACCTGGTCGTCGGCCGTCCGCCCGGGTGCGATGCCGGCGACGACTTCGCCAAGGTCGTGGATCTGGTCCCAGGCGATCACCCCCTCCTCGATGGCCCAGAGGAGCTTCGGCTGGCGGTCGACCTGGATCTGCTCCTTCAGGTTCGTGACGATCACATCGGCGCGTCGAACCGCGTCGCGGTCGATCTCAGAGCCGGCGGCCGACTGGTCCGTCCCCACGATCGTCTCGACGTGCGTGCCCGGCCGGAGCGCGCGACCGTCGAAGACCGGTGAGCGGGAGTTCGTCGCGGTGACCACGATGTCGGACCCGTCGACGACCGCGTCCGGCGTGTCGACGGCGCGGACCTCCACACCGGTCTCATCGGACATGCGCGCCGCGAACGACACTCGGTGCTCGGGGTTCGGACTGTAGACCTTGACGAGCCGGAGCGGGCGAACCGCCGCCATCGCGTGGACCTGCGCCGTCGCCTGCTGGCCGCTCCCGAAAAGCCCCATCACCTCCGAATCGGAGCGCGCGAGGCGCTTCGCCGCGATGGCGCCGGTCGCGGCCACGCGACGCGTCGATAGGAAGTGGTCGTGCAAGATGGCTTCGAGCGCGCCGGTGGCCATGTCGAAGAGCAGGACGAGGCCGACGAAATCGCCCGCCCGCACCTTCCGCGTCATTCCGTCCACGGTGGCGAGACGGAAGGAGGTCGAATCAATGCGGAGCGCCAGGGTGTTGATCGACGGCACCGCGCCCATGATGTTGTTGAACCAGTAGGTCGCGCCTTCCTGGCGGAGTGGCGCGGTCAGGCGCCTCCGCGGCGGATTGACGGCCTCACCCTTTCCGAGGCCGAAGTAGGCGCGCTCGACGACGTCGATGACCGCGGGCGCGTCCACCCCCGCGATCCGTTCCATATCCTCATTGGTGAGCAGGAGGACCAATGCTGCCTAGTGGCCGTTCATGACCGTGCCGGACGACTGGATGCGCGTGGCGGTGTCACCCGGCGGAGTGAATCCTCCGTACTGACTGTAGGCGTTGGCCGTTGCTGATGGGTTACCAGCCGCGCGCGCAGCCGCAGCCTGGCTCGGCGTGTAGGTGCTGATATTGGTGTACGGTCCAAGCTCCGGCTGGCCGTTCACGTACGCGGTATTCCCCGGCGTCGTGTAGGCCACGCCGGACACGCCGCTTCGCACAACCGCGTTGTTGGAGTTGGACACGATCGTGATGGAGCCTCCGAGACCATCGGGCACCGTTACGACGACGTCGGTGCCGGAATCGTCGAAGCAGATGGGCGTGATCGCCCAGGTGAAGGAATTGTCCGCCGGGACAATGGACGTCGTGGAGTCGCAGGAGTCCGCGCTTGCTTGCGGCGCCATCACGGCGCCGAAACTCAACAAACCGGCGCCCACGACCACTGCGGCGATCAGCCGGCGCGCTTTATCGAGCTTTAACATCTTTTGTCTTGCCTCGCTTTCGTTATAGCCGCCCTCTCCGGGTGCTCTCACTACGTTGTAACGAAAAACCGCCGCTGTTTCGATGCCGTTTGCTCACCGGGAAAGCGCTCGCGAACCTCTCTGCAAACCCGTCGTCGCCCGATCGCCTTAGCCAACCAGCGCGACGGGCGCGCGCAGATTGCGAATGGCCTTGATGACGCTGAGCGCAGTAATCCGCCCTGTTTTGGGATTCTCCGTCGGAACGTTCATGATGGTGAAGCGCAGCTCCCCGAACCATCCCTTCGCGTGGATCTCGTGCGTGTTTCGCGTGACGGCGGGATCGGCGAAGATCCGGATCTGCGTGCGGTCGAAGCCGATGCCGGCGAGGCTCACGGCGGCCGCGACGTTGACGTTCGCGGGAAACAGACGAACGGCGTCGCGCGTCGCTCCCTCGTAGAGGAGCACCGGCTGGGATTCAGCCTCCCCGAGCGCGGCGTCGCGATCGGTGCCGGTGGCGAGGGCATCCGGCGGCTTGCGCGTGGTAATGGTCACCTCGTCCAGCCCGCCGATCGCCGCGGACGAGATGGCGTCGAGGGAGCCGATCGCCCCTGAGGGGAGCAGCAAACGTCCGCCTCCCGCAATGGCCGCGTCGCGGAGCCGACCGAACAGCGCGTCGTCCGAAAGCACGCCGATGCTGATGATCATGAGGTCGCGCCCCGCGCGAAGCATCGCCTCGCCGTGTTGGCGCACGGCCTCCTGGCCAGCCAGCTCGATCACGAGATCCAAGGGCTCCGCGAGGAATCGGTCGCGGTCGGCGGTAACCAGCGCCCCACTGGGCCCTTCGGCGTCCGCTCGACGCACGAGCACGGCCGATATGCGCGCCTCGCCGGCCTTGCCGTCCGCTATCCCGCGCGCCACCTGTCGGCCCGACGTGCCGTATCCGATTAAGCCCAACTGCATTGTGTGCGCCATAGGTCGGCGCTCCATCGCGGTCAGAATTCGCCCGCAGTATACTGGTCACGATGACACGGGGCCTGAATTTGCGCCACGGCGCGTTACGCCGACGTGGTATGCGGACTATATCGCAGGCCCAGCCACCGAGGGGAGAGAGACGACGATGGCCAGGATCATAATGGGCATGGCGACCTCTCACGGGCCAATGCTGAGCACGCCGCCTGATCAGTGGTGGCAGCGCGCAGAGGCGGACCGGACCGGAAGAACCGACCTCTGGTTCAAGGGCAAGCAGTACAGCTATGCCGAGCTGGTCGAAGTGCGCGCCGACGAGCATCTCGAGAAACAGATCACTCCGGAGAAGATGCAGAAGCGCCATGCCGCGTGCCAGAAGGCCATCGCGAAGCTCGCCGAGACCTTCGAGCGCGTGTCCCCTGACGTCGCGGTCATCATCGGCGACGACCAGGAGGAGATCTTCCTCGACGACAACATGCCGGCCTTCGCGGTGTACTGGGGCGATACGATGGACAATGTCGGGCTCTCGCCGGAGGTTTCCGCGAAGCGGCCGCCCGGCCTGGCCGTGGCGGACTGGGGACATTTCCCGCCCGAGCCGGCCACCTACCCGGGGCAGCCAGAGCTCGCGCTCCACATCATCCATAACTTCATGAACGATGGCTTCGACGTCGCCCATTCGCGGCGCATCCCGGCGGGACGGCACGGAAACCACAGCATTCCCCACGCCTACGGCTTCATCTATCGGCGGATCATGAACGACGAGGTCATCCCCAATGTCCCCATTTTCATCAACACCTTTTATCCGCCCAATCAGCCGACGCTGCTGCGCTGCTACGAGTTCGGTGAGTCGCTCCGTCGCGCCATCGAGTCGTGGGAGAGCGACCTTACGGTGGCCGTGATCGCGTCTGGCGGGCTGACGCACTTCGTCGTGGAGGAGGATCTCGACGAGGACGTCATCGCCTCCATGAAGGCGAAGGACGTGAAGAAGCTGACGAACCTGCCGGCCGAGCGCTTCAACGCCGGCACGTCGGAGATTCGGAACTGGATCACGACCTCCGCGGTGATGAACGGCATCGGCCTCGAGATGGAGATGATCGACTACGTCCCCTGCTACCGATCGGAGGCAGGGTCCGGTAACGCCATGGGGTTCGCGCAGTGGCTCTAGCGTACGGCGGTGCGGCTCGTGGGGCGAACCGATGAGCGGGCGAATATAGCGCGCATGGACACGCTCCGCGTCAGTACGTTCGGCCGGTCGCGCGTGCACGAGCGCTGCGTGAACGACGGGATCTACACGGCCGAGAACATCGACGTGGAGCTGGATGTGACGCAGTCCTCGAAGGCGCAGATGGGCCGCCTCCGCGACGGCGTTTGGGACGTCGTCCACACGAACGCGGACAACGTCTACTGGTGGAACGAAGACAACGGCGCCGACTTCCTGATCGTGCTGGCAACTCCGGGGAGGCCAAACCAGAGCCTCGTCGTTCGGCCCGAGATCCACTCGTGCGCGGAGCTCCGGGGCAAGCCGATCGCCGTCGACGCATCGGAAAGCGGCTACGTCACGCCGCTGCGCATCCTGCTGAAAAAGGCGGGACTGGCCGAGGAGGGGCGGGACTTCACCTTCCTCGAGGTGGGGGCGACCCAGCAGCGCATCGATTCCATGCGTGCAGGCGACACCTTCGGAGCAATGGTGGGGTCCGACCAGGCGGCCGCCCTGGAGCGCGAGGGATTTCACGTGCTCGACTCCATCAACCACCTCTACACCAACTACGCGGGGGGTACCGCTGTTCGGCGCGAGTGGGCTGAGAAGCGCGAGGACCTGCTGCTGCGGTACCTGCGCGCCTATCTGCGCGGCCAGGCGGCCGAGGATGGGAAGCCGGGCCAGGCGACGCCGCGCTTCGGTTGGGATGGGCTGCAGGAGATGATGCAGATGCGGCGCGACGTTGGGCTTCTTCGCGGGCCGGTAGACGCGCACCGCTTCGCCGACGATCGCTACTTTCAGCGCGCCCTCGCGACTCTCTAGCCCTCCCACAAAGACGTGCGCCTCGTTGATCTCGCCGCGACGGTCCCGGGGGCGCGCGTCGTGGCGGGTCACGACGTCGAAGTGCGTCGAGCCGCCCACGATTCGCGCCGCGTCGAACACGGAGACCTCTTCGTCGCCCGGCCCGGAGCCACGACCTACGGCCTTCGGTTCGTCGGGGACGCCGTCGCCCGCGGCGCCACAGCCGTCGCGGCGCAGACGCCGGTCGAGGTTCCCCCCGGCGTGGGCCTCCTCCTCGTACCGGACGCGCGCGCGGCGCTGGGTGAGATCGCCAGCGTGCTCGCGGGCCGCCCGTCCGAGCATCTGCGGCTCGTGGGGGTGACGGGCACAGATGGGAAAACCACGACCTGCCACCTTATCGGCTCGGTGCTCGCGGCCGCCGGTCGCCGAGTGGGGTGGATGACCACAGCCGACGTGCGCGTGGGCGATGACGTCCGACCGAGCGTCTTTGGGCTGACAACGCCCGAGGCGACAGAGATCCAGCGGACCCTCGCGGACATGGCGGACGCCGGCGTGGAGGACGCGGTGGTCGAGGTCAGCTCCCACGCGCTGGCGCTCGATCGGGTGCGGGGCTGCTCGTTCGACGCGGCCGTGTTTACGAACCTTTCGCCGGAGCACCTGAACTTTCACGGGTCCATGGAGGCCTACGCGGCGGCCAAGGCGACGCTGTTCGCGATGCTGGACTCGCCGACGGCGAAGCGGTGGAGCCGAATGGGCGTCGTCAACGCGGACGATCCGGCGAGCCCGACGATGGTTGGAGCGAGTCCGGCCGGCATCGTCAGCTACGGCCTCGAGGTCCCCGCCGACGTGACGGCCGAGCACGTACGGCTCGGGATCGGCGGGAGCCGCTTCCGGATCCGCACGCCGGTCGGAGAGATTGACGTCGAGACGCAGCTCGTCGGGCGGCACAACGTGTCCAACTGGCTGGCTGCGGCAGCCATCGCCCTGGGGTGGGGCATCGACCTGACTGCCGTTGCGGACGCCGCGGCGACAACTGCGGCGCCTCCCGGCCGCTTCCAGCGCGTCCAGCGGGGCCAACCGTTCGAGGTCGTGGTGGACTTCGCCCATACGCCGCGCGCACTGGAGACGACCCTCGCCACGCTTCGAGAGATGGTCGATGGGAGAATCTTCCTCGTGTTCGGCATGGCCGGCGGTCGCGACGCGGGGAACCGCCCGACGATGGGCGCCATCGCCGCGCGCTACGCCGATTTCTTCATCATCTCCACGGATGATCCGATGCGCGAGGACCCCCGGGAGATCGCCGACGCGGTGGCGGCGGGCGCGCGCCAGACCGGCGCCGAGGACGGCGTAAGCTTCGCCATCGAGCTGGACCGGCGCGAGGCGATCCGCCAGCTCTTCCGCCGCGCACGACCCGGCGACGCCGTGTTGCTGGCGGGCAAGGGCCACGAGCGGCGCATGCTGGTCGGCGAGGGCGCGGAGCCCTGGAGCGACACGGACACGGCCGTCGATTCGCTGGCGGATCTCGGGTTCGGGTAGTCGCGCCGCCCGCTTCCCTCCCGGACAAGAGCCTCGACGAGGCGCAGCTGGATTGTGCCGCGTCGCGGACGCAACCTATAATCGCGGCGAAGTCCCAAGCCGTCCTTGTGCGCTCTGGCGACGATGCGGCTTGGGATTTTGAGTGTCAGAGGTCGACGGTCGCATGATGGAGAAGCCATTCCGGATCGGGCTGCTCGGGCTGGGAGTGGTCGGGACCGCCGTGGCGCACGCGCTGGTCCAGAAGCGCGGTGTGCTTGAGCGACGGATCGGCTGCCCCATCGAGCTTCGGCGAGCGCTCGTTCGCGATCCTGACCGCTCGCGCCCCATTGACCCGTCCCTGATCACCCTGAACGCGGACGACATCCTCGACGATCCAGCTATCGACGTGGTCGTCGAAGTGATGGGCGGGGAGGATCCGGCGCACGCCTACATCTTGCGGGCGCTTCGGGCGGGAAAGCACGTCGTGACGGCCAACAAGGAGGTCATGGCCAAGCACGGGCCCGAGATCCTGACGCTCGCTGCCGAGCACGGTGTGGATATCTCCTTCGAGGCGAGCGTCGGGGGCGGGATCCCCGTCATCGGGCCGTTCAAGCTGGATCTCATCGCCAACGAGATCCGCGAGATCCGCGCCATCATCAACGGCACGACGAACTTCATCTTGACGCGAATGGCGGCGGATGGGATCGAGTTCGCCGACGCGCTGGCGGAGGCGCAGCAACTCGGCTACGCCGAGGCCGATCCCCGGAACGACGTCGATGGGATCGACGCCGCGTACAAGCTGGCCATCCTGGGAAGCCTCGCGTTCCATACTGTCGTACGGCCATCGAACGTGTACTACGAGGGCATCGCGTCGCTGAGCGCGACGGACTTCCGCTACGCGCGCGAGCTGGGATACGCCATCAAGCTGCTGGCCATCGCGCGCGCGGAGCGTGGCGCCGTGGAGCTTCGCGTGCACCCGACGCTGCTGCCCGAGACGGAGATGCTCGCGAAGATCGACGGCGTGTTCAACGCGGTGGCTGTCGAGGGCGATCTCGTCGGTCGCATCCTGTTCTACGGCCGGGGCGCCGGCGCCGGGCCAACGTCGAGCGCGGTCGTGGCCGACATCATCGACGTGGCGCAGCGTTCGCTGGCCGGCCTGGGTGGCTCGTCGCGACGGACGGCCCCGACCTATGATGAGCAGGTGCGCTTTCGCCCGATGGACGAGGTCTGCACGCGGTACTATCTGCGTCTCCTCGCGCACGACCGACCGGGCGTGTTCGCGCAAATCACCCACGCCCTGGGCGAGGCGGGCATCAGCCTCGCCTCCGTGATCCAGAAGCAGAACGTGGAGCTGGGCGAGCCGCGCGTCCAGTATGCTGAGATCGTGCTGATGACGCACGAGGCAAAGGAAGCGGCAATGCAGCGGGCGCTTCGATCCGTTCGCGCGCTGGCCGTCGTGCGTGACATTGGCAGCATGATCCGAGTCGAAGGCTGACCATGCGCGAGCCGGACGCGACGGACCCGGGCGAGTCGCCGTCGCTCGCGGGCACACGGCCGGACCCGCACCCCGGCGTCCTCGCCCGCTATGCCGCGTACCTCCCCATCACCAACCGCACGCCCATGCTGAGCCTCGGAGAGGGCGACACACCCCTCGTTCGCTCGATGAAGCTGGAGCGGGAGATTGGCGCCGGCGCCCTCTACTTCAAAATGGAGGGGGCGAACCCGACCGGCTCCTTCAAGGATCGCGGCATGGTGCTCACGATGGCGAAAGCCGTGGAGGAGGGGAGCCGCGCCGTCATCTGTGCCTCGACGGGGAACACGTCGGCGGCTGCCGCGGCCTACGCCGCGCGGGCGGGGCTGCAGGCCATCGTCATCGTGCCGGATGGCTACGTGGCCCTGGGCAAGCTGGCGCAGGCGATGATCTACGGTGCGCGTGTGGTGATGGTGCGGGGGAACTTCGACCACGCGCTCGCCCTCGTTCGCAAGCTGAGCGAGGCCCATCCCGTGACGATCGTGAACTCCATCAACCGGTACCGGATCGAGGGCCAGAAGACGGCGGCGTTCGAGATCTGCGACCGCCTGGGCGACGCGCCCGACTTCCTCGCGATCCCGGTCGGCAATGCCGGCAACATCACCGCGTACTGGGCGGGCTTCTGCCAGTACGCGTCAGCGAAGCGAGCGACCAAGCGGCCGCGCATGCTGGGGTTCGAGGCGGCCGGCGCGGCGCCGATCGTGCGCAACCAGGTCATCCCCAATCCGGAGACCGTCGCGACCGCGATTCGCATCGGGAACCCGGCGAGCTGGGAGCTGGCCGTGGAAGCGCGCGACAGCTCCGGCGGGATGATCGCCTGTGTGACCGACGAGGAGATCCTCGACGCCTATGGCTCGCTCGCGCAGCGGGAGGGCCTCTTCGTCGAGCCGGCGTCCGCGGCCTCGGTGGCGGGGCTGCGCAGCCTGGTTCGGAGCGGCCAGATCGACGTGGCCGGGCGGACCGTGGTGTGCGTGCTGACCGGCAACGGGCTGAAGGATCCGGATCGAGCCGTCCAGCTCTCCGGCGACGCGGCGCGCGTCGATCCCGATCTCGCCTCGGTCGAGCGCGCGCTCGGCTGGGCCTAGGGCGGTGCAGCCCTTTACCGTCGAGGTTCCGGCGACGAGCGCGAACCTCGGACCCGGCTTCGACTCCCTTGGCTTGGCCGTGGATCTGGTTAATAGGGTACGCGTGGAGCCGGCGGATCGGTGGGAGATGGCGACGACCGGCGAGGGTGCGGCGCAGCTCCCGGTCGGCGAGCGCAACTTGCTCCATCGCTCGCTCATGACGGCGGCGCGGCGGTGGGACGTGGACCTCGCACCCATGCGGATCACGTGCACGAATGCGATCCCGCTCTCTCGGGGGCTCGGCAGCAGCAGCGCGGCCATCGTCGCCGCCCTGGTGATCGCGAATCGCTTCTGCAGCGACGCGCGGTCGGAGGACGAGCTGCTCCAGATCGCATCGGAGATCGAAGGGCACCCGGACAACGTGACGCCGGCGCTCCTTGGCGGCGTTCAGGCGTGCGCCATCGCCCAGGGCCGAGTGGTGCACGCGCGCGTTCCGATCCCGCGGGCGCCGAGCCTGGCCCTCTTCGTGCCGGATATGCCGATGCCCACGCGCGAGGCGCGGCGGGTGCTGCCGCGGCGCGTCGAGATCCACGACGCTGTTTACAATATCAGTCGAGCATGCTTGCTGGTGGCGGCCCTCGCCTCCGGAGACTTGGACGCGCTCCGGGTGGGCACCGAGGACATGCTGCACCAACCGTCGCGGATGCGCCTCTTTCCGGGGATGCCGGTGCTCTTCCACGCGGCGCGCGAGGGCGGCGCCGTGGGCGTGTACCTGAGCGGGGCCGGATCGACGGTCATCGCGTTGGTGGACGGGGATGCGACGCCGGTGGCCAATGCGATGGCCCGAGCAGCCATGCGTGATGGGATGGCGGGCCGGTCCATCGTCTCCACGATTCGAGACGCGGGCGCGCGGGTGATCGCCGACTGATCGGCGCTGCTCGTCGGTGCCGGAGAGGTCGAAAGGTGCCGCTGGTCGTTCAAAAATTCGGTGGCAGCTCCCTGGCGGACGCGGGGCGCATCCGCCACGTGGCCGCGCGTATCCGCGATACGCGGGCGGCCGGGCACGACGTGGTTGTCGTGGTGAGCGCCATGGGCGACACCACGGACGAGCTGATCAGGCTGGCGCACTCCGTGAGCGCCCGGCCCGACGAGCGCGAGATGGACATGCTGCTCTCGACGGGCGAGACGGTTTCCGCGACGCTCGTGGCGATGGCGCTGGAAGCGCTGAGCTGCCCGGTCGTGTCGTTGACGGGCGCGCAGCTCGGGATCAAGACCGATCGCGCCCATTCGCGCGCTCGGATCATCGACGTCGAGACGGACCGCGTACGCGCCGAGCTCGGGCGCGGGCGCTGCGTGATCGTGACGGGCTTTCAGGGCGTCACCGAGGAGGGGGACGTCACCACGCTGGGTCGGGGCGGATCGGACACGTCGGCGGTCGCCATGGCGTGCGCGCTCCGAGCGCCGCGATGCGAGATCTACACGGACGTGGACGGCGTCTTCACCGCCGATCCGCGGGTCGTGCCCGACGCGCGATTGCTGGCCGAGATCACGTACGAGGAGATGCTGGAGCTGGCGACGCGCGGCGCGCGCGTGATGCACCCGCGCGCGGTGGAGCTGGGGGAGCTGTATTCCCTTCCTATCGAGGTGCGATCCAGCTTTCACGACCGGTCGGGGACCCTGATTCACCGAGGAGCGAGCATGGAGATTCGGAAGCGGGTGCGCGCCATCGCGCACGACACGGACGTCGCGAAGATCACGATTGCCGGCGTGCCGGATCGGCCCGGCATCGCGCGCGCGATCTTCGCGCCGCTGGCCGACGCGGGCGTCAACGTCGACGTGATCATTCAGGCGACGAGCCAGGCGGGGTTCGCCGAGATCTCCTTTACGGTGGCGCGGGGCGACTTCAATCGGGCGCTGGAGATCACCCAGCGCGTTGGGCGCGAGCTGCAAGGCCAAGTGGAGGGTAAAAACGGTCTGGCCAAGGTCTCGATCGTGGGTACGGGGCTGCAGAGCTCGCCCGGCGAGGCGGCGACGATGTTCGGCACGCTGGCGGACCGGGGGATCAACATCGACACGATCACGACCTCCGACATCCGCATTACGTGCGTGATCGACGAGGCGGCGGTGCCCGGCGCGGTGCAGGCGCTGCACAGCGCATTCGAGCTGGAAAAAGAGTGAACGCGATGAGGTTGCGCCGCACGAGGCGCGTGGATGGCGCACAATGGGGACCTGCGCGTGCGGCTTCTTCGGCGAACCGGTGACACCGCAAGAGGGTTGGGAAATGCGAGCGCCAGGTGTGTTCTATCGGGCAACCCACGTGATGGTATTCGTGATCGTGATTCTGGTCCTGGGGTTCGGCGCGTACGCGGCGGTGCTCACCCTCTCCAGCCCGATGGGAAGCAGCAGCGTGATCCAGATGGTGGATGGGCTGCGCGCTCAGCCGTGACCCGCGCCCGTCGGGGATTCGATCACCATGCAGGTGACGGTGTTCTCTACGCCGCGCAGCTCGTGCACGAATCGGAGCACCACCGAGCCGATGGTGTTGTAGTCGGAAGCCTCCACGACGGCGATGATGTCGTAGGGACCGATGATGGGATCAGCGGACGTGATGTTCGCGTTGCGGGCGAGCTCCGCGCGCACGAGGTCGATCTCACCGACGCGCGTCTTGATGAGGACGTAGGCCTTGGCCACCGAGGTGCCTCCGACGGTGCTGGGTGTGCAGGGGGGCGGGTCCGACCGAGATGGTATACTTTTGGACCCCCGCCGGCGTAGCTCAGTGGTAGAGCAGCTGTTTCGTAAACAGCAGGTCGAGGGTTCGAATCCCCCCGCCGGCTCCATTGGCGGTCACTGCAATTCAGTGGCCGACTCTTTTTATGCATCTTACCGATGTCAAGCCAGGCACGAGCAGCTGTGTGAAGCTTGCGTCCCGTCAAGTGTGTAAATTCGCCTGACGTGGTTCTTGTCGATCGCGTGCCCTACCGCGGAGCCGCCAGCGCTGGCGGCTCCGCGCCGCCCTCCGAGAGGGCGGACAGCTTGGCCAGCGATTCGACGCTGAAGTA
>DASRDP010000010.1 GCA_035652535.1 Chloroflexota bacterium | reverse complement strand
CAGAAATCCGAGCGCGAGCTGGCCATCGCGCGGGATCTCGCCGTGAACGCGAATCGCGCCAAGTCGCTCTTCCTGGCCAATATGAGCCACGAGATCCGCACGCCCATGAACGCGATCGTCGGGATGTCCGATGTCCTCTGGGAGACACAGCTCGCGCCCGAGCAGCGCGAGTATCTCCGCATCGTGCGCGACGCCAGCGACAGCCTTCTCAACCTGATCAACGACATCCTCGACCTCTCCAAGGTCGAGGCGGGACGGCTCGAGCTGGAGCGGATCGACTTCGATCTGGACGAGCTGCTGGACCGCACGCTGGAGTTCATGGCTCCCCGAGCGCATGCCAAGGGGCTCGAGCTGGTGAGCCGCGTGGTCGAGAGCACGCCGACGAGCCTCGTGGGCGACCCGGATCGGATCCGCCAGATCCTCCTCAACCTGCTGGGCAACGCGATCAAGTTCACGGAGTCGGGGGAGATCGCCCTGACCGTGAGCGCGGCGGACGGCGGGGACGATGACGCTCGCGTGCTCCTCTTCACCGTTCGCGACTCCGGGGTCGGCATCCCCGAGGACAAGCTGGAGGAGATCTTCGGCGAATTCACCCAGGTCGATCCCTCCATAACCCGAAACTACGGCGGCACCGGGCTGGGCCTCGCGATCTGCAAGCAGCTCGTCGAGCTGATGGATGGCCGGCTATGGGCCGAGAGTACGCCGGGCGTGGGAAGCGTCTTCTCCTTCACGGCGCGCCTCGGCGTCCACGATCCGCAGCGCCAGAGCCCGTCCGCCGCGCTCGATCTGACGGGTGTGCGGTGCCTGCTCGTCGACGACAACGCCAGCAACCGCATCATTGTGCGGGAGTTGCTAGCCGGGGCCCACGCGACGGTCTCGGACGCGGACAACGCCGACGCTGCTCTGGCGGAGCTTCGACGAGCGGCGGCCGCGGGCGCCCCATACCACCTGGTCCTCCTCGACACGCACATGCCAGTCGTCGACGGCTTCGACACCGCGGCCCTCATTCGCGCCGATCCAGCGCTGACCGACGCCATCGTCATGATGCTGACCTCGGACCGCCGGGTTGGGGACATCGATCGATGTCACGCAGTGGGTGTCACGAGCTACCTCGTGAAGCCGATCAAGCGCACCGCGCTGTTCCGCGCCATCGCGGAGGCCATGGGCGGAGGCGCGGACCACGCCTCCGCCGCCGCGACCGCGCCGAGCCCTGGCGGACGGCCGCTCCGCATCCTCGCCGCCGAGGACACGATCGACAATCGCATCCTGCTCCAGCTCTACCTGCGCGGAACGGGCCACACGCTGGACCTCGTGGAGCACGGAGGCGCGGCGGTGGAGCGCTTCGAAGCGGGGACCTATGATCTGATCCTCATGGACGTCCAGATGCCGACCATGGACGGCTACTCGGCGACCCGGGCGATTCGCGAGATCGAGCGGCGCCGGGGCTCGCCGCCTATCCCCATCATCGCCCTGACGGCCCACACGACGGGCGAGGAGGTCGAGCAGAGTCTGCGCGCCGGCTGCACCGCGCACCTGGCGAAGCCGGTGCGTAAGCACGCGGTCCTCGACGCGATCGCGCAGTTCGGGTCGGCGGCAATGGCTGCCACCGCTCCGGACGAGGCGGTCGGAAGCGGTGCGGACCCCGAGCTGGCCGTCCTCCGCGACGCGTACCTCACCCATCGCGAAGACGACGTATCGGCGATGATGCGAGCCCTCGAGGCGGCGGACTACGAATCGATCCGCGTCGCGGCCCACAGCATGAAGGGGTCGGGCGCCTCTTTCGGCTTCGACGCCATTTCGTCGCTCGGCAGCGCCGTCGAAGAGGCGGCCAGGAGCGCCAGGACCGACGAGCTGCGTCGCCTGCTCGGCGAGCTGCGAGCGGTCGTCCAACGGGCCAAGAACGGTCAAACCAATCGTGATGACGTAGCAGGACCCTAAACAGGCGTCGCGGACCGCTGCCGGCGGTTGGACCTTCAGCACCCCGGGGGCGCGGGTTACCCCGAAACCCGCCCCAGGTAGCGCCTGCCGGGCCGGACGGGCATACTTCGCGGTGCGACGGGGGTGCGCATGCGGGTGCGGTTCTGGGGGACGCGGGGCTCGATCGCGACACCGGGCGCGGGCACGGTCCGCTTTGGCGGAAATACGTCCTGCGTCGAGCTTCAGACCGGCTCCGGCGAGACGTTCATCTTCGACGTCGGCACCGGCGCCCGCCCGCTCGGCGACGCCCTGATGGCGCGGACGACGGGTGCGCTCTCGGCCACGATCCTCCTCACCCACACCCACTGGGACCACATCCAGGGATTTCCGTTCTTCGGCCCGCTCTTCGTCCACGGCAATCGCTTCGCCGTGTATGCCCCGGAGGACATCAATCGCTCGCTCCACCAGACCCTCGCCGGCCAAATGGAGTTTCAGCACTTTCCGGTCGAGCTAGACCAGCTCCCGGCGTCCATCACGTGCCACGAGCTGACCGAGGGCCACCACGAGATCGGCGGCGCCCACGTATTCGCCCAGTACCTCCACCACCCGACGATGACGCTGGGCTATCGAATCGAAGCGGGCGGCGTCGCGGTCGCCTGTCTGACGGACCACGAGCCCTTTTCGGACCTCCTCTGGCGGTCCGATGCGCCGCCCGGGCGCGTGGACGCGATCCTCCATCAGGGCGACCGACGCCACGCGCGCTTCATGGCCAACGCCGACCTGGTCATCCACGATGCGCAGTACACCCCGGAGGAGTTCCCGGCAAAGAAGACGTGGGGGCACAGCACGTTCGACTACGTCGTGGAGCTGGCCGCCGCGGCCGGCGTGCGGCGACTGGCCCTCTCGCACCACGACCCGCGCCACGACGACGCGATGGTGGCGGAGATCGAGGCCCGGGCCCGGGCGCTCGCGGCGGCGCGCAGCCCGGCGATGGAGGTCTTCTGCGCCTTCGAGGGCTGCGAGCTGATCCTGGAGCCGTCGACGGAGACCTCGGGTGAGTTTGTGGGCCCCAGCCACGCACGGGTCGCGACGGCGGCTCGCATCCTCGTGACCGACGACGACCCCGACATGCGCGCTCTGGCGCGTCTCGCCCTCGAGCGCGACGGGCACACCGTTCGCGAGGCGCCCAGCGGCGAAGAGGCGATCCGTGCCGTCCTCGAGTGGGCGCCGGACCTCGTGCTCCTCGACATCGTTATGCCGACAATGAGCGGGCTCGACGTCCTCCGGGCGCTCCGCGCCGACCCGCGGACGGCCCATCTGCCGGTGCTGCTCCTGACCAGCATGGACTCCGAAAGCGACCTGCGCGAGGGGTTCGAGCTCGGGGCGACCGACTATCTGACCAAGCCCTTCACGATGCCCCAGCTCGCGTCGCGCGTTCGCTCGTGCCTGGCCCGCGCCCGGGAATGAGGCGATAGGTCACGCACGATCGACGCGGCCTCCCACCGCTCGGCTCGGACTGCGGATACTATTAGCCGGTTGGTCGACCCCTGACGCGGTGGAGTGTCGCGCATGGACACGCTGCTCCAGGCTTCGCTGAGCGGGCTCGCCCAGGTCTTCACCTGGCCGACGTTCCCGCTGATGATGCTCGGGATCCTCATCGGGTTCATCATCGGCATCCTGCCGGGGATCTCCGCGCCGACCACCCTGGCGCTGATGCTGCCCTTCACGTTCCACATGAAGCCCGTCGAGGCCTTCGCGTTCCTGCTGGGCATGCTGTCTGTCTCCGTGATGTTCGGGGACATTACCTCGATCCTCTTCGGCGTGCCGGGCGAACCTCTCGCCGCCGCGGTGGTGCTGGACGGGCACCCGATGGCGAAGAACGGCGAGACGGGACGCGCGCTCGGCGCCGCGCTCACCAGCTCCCTGGTCGGCGCCGTCGTGGGCGCCGCGATTCTCGGGCTCTCGGTCCCCCTCATCCGCCCCATCGTCCTCGCGTTCGGCTCGCCCGAATTCTTCGGCCTCGCGCTCCTGGGCATCGCCTTCGTCGCAGCGCTCAGCGGCGGAAACCTCCGCAAGGGCATCCTGGCCGGCGCCCTCGGGCTCATGCTGTCGATGGTCGGCCTCGACCAGCAGTCGGGCATCCAACGGTACACCTTTGGCCGTCTGGAGCTGTGGGATGGCATCGGCCTGGTGCCGGTCACGGTCGGCTTGTTCGGCATCGGCGAGCTGGTTGACCTCTGGATCAAGCAGAGCAGCATCTCCGAAACGCGGGTAGGAAAGATCGGCAGCGTCTGGCAGGGGTGCAAAGACACCTTCATCCACTGGGGGCTGACGATGCGGTGCAGCCTCTTCGGCACGGTGCTGGGGGTGATACCAGGACTGGGCGGCGCCGTTGCCCAGTGGGTCACCTACGCCCACTCCGTGCAGAGCGCGAAGGACAAGTCCCGCTTCGGTCATGGCGACGTGCGGGGCGTCCTCGGCCCGGGGGCCGCCATGAACAGCAAGGAGGGCGGGAACCTGATCACGACGGTGGCCTTTGGCGTGCCGGGCAGCGTGTCGATGGCGATCCTGCTGGGCGCGTTCCTCATCCAGGGGATTCAGCCCGGCCCGAGCATGCTGACCTCGAAGCTCGATCTCACCTTCTCATTCGTCTGGGTCATCGTCGTCGCCCACGTGGTCAGCGTGGGACTGAGCTTCCTCCTGATCAATCAGATGGTGCGGATCACGGAGATCCGCACGTCGCTGATCCTGCCGGGCATCGTGATGCTGGTGTTGTTCGGCGGGTTCTCCGAGCGGAATTCCCTGTTCGATCTCGGGATCACCGTGGCTGCGGGGTTCCTCGGCATGATCATGGTCTACCTCGATTGGCCGCGGCCGCCGCTCATCCTCGGGCTGGTCCTGGGAAAGCTCATCGAGCGCAACCTGTTTATCTCGTACTCCCGCTATGAGTTCGCCTTCCTGCTGCGGCCGATCCTGCTCGGGACAATCCTCGTCGGCATCGCGCTCGTCGTGGCCCCTATCCTCCAAAAGCGGCTGGCTGGTCGCCTGGGTGTGAGGGAAGAGCTGCTTGTTGCGAAAGAGAGCTGATCTCCTTTTCAGCATCTGCCTGACCCTCATCATCGCATGGATGCTGTGGCAGGCGCGCGACTGGCCGGCTCGGGCCCGCCTGTTCCCCTGGACGATGGGCTGGCCGGCGCTCGCCCTGGCCCTGGTGCAGCTCGGCGTCGCCGTGCGCGTCTTGTTCGCTCCACCCCAGCGCGTCGGATCCGTCGAGCGGTCTGCGGGGCCCGCGCGCGATGTCGGGCCCGCGGACACGGCCGCGGAGGCGCGCGCCGCGGGCGAGGCCGAGGAGCCGGAGATCCCGCCGGATCTGGCGCGGCGCCGGGCCCTGGAGATGTCCGCCTGGATCTTCGCGTTCACGGCCGGCGTGGTCCTCTTCGGATTCAAGATCGGCGCGGCCGGCCTTGCCCTCACATTCCTGCGCCTGGCCGCGCGGGAGAGCTGGGTGACGAGCGTCGCCATCGCCCTCTCGATCTACCTCTTCTTCCTCCTCATCTTCGAGGTGGGTCTGAACATCCAGCTTCCGATGGGATTCGTGCCGGACACTTTTGGCTTCGAGTGGCCGGATGCGCAGATCGTGCAGCTCCTGATGCAGCTCATGCGCGGAGGCTGAGCGCGGGCGGGAGGAATGTTGCCGTCTTGCGCAACCCGGCGTAGGATGGGGAGCGAAAAGGGCAGCCGGGGTGCGCGCCCGCTTCGCGCCACAGGGAGAGGAGGCTCCACATGCGAGACGGTTTCGTTGTGATCGATAGCGACGGCCACGTCCACGAGGACGAGGAGGGGCTCCGCCGATACATGGAGCCCAGGTTCCGGACGTACCCGATGCGCGGGAACGGCTTCGTCGACCGCAGCGTCGGCGGCAAATACGGGCGGCGACACGGCAACCCTTCGATCCAGATCGAGGATATGGACACCGAGGGGATCGACGTGTCGGTCCTGTACACGACAACGCTCCTGGGGGCGTGGGCGCTCCGCGATCGCGCCTTCGCGGTCGCCCTGCATTCCGCCTACAACGACTGGCTCGCGGAGTTCTGCAGCAACAAGCCCGACCGTCTGAAGGGCGTCGCCGTGCTCCCGCTCGTCGACCCGGAGGCGTCGGCCCGCGAGCTGGAGCGCTCTGTGACGCAGCTTGGCCACGTGGGAGCCATGCTCCACACATTCGTCTACAACCACCAGCTTAGCGACTCATGCTACGACGACGTGTACGCCTGCGCCCAGCAGTACAACGTGCCCATCGCATTCCACGCGCAGGGCTCGGAGATCGAGCGGTTCAACCGCTTCGACACGTTCCTCGCGGAGCATACGCTCGGCCACACCGTCGAGCAGATGACCGCCACCGTCCAGGTGATCTATGGCGGCGTCCTCGAGAAGTTCCCCCGCCTCACAGTCGCGTTCCTCGAGGGGATGGTGGGCTGGATCCCCATGCTTGCCGATCGCATGGACGAGGAGTACGAGCACCGGCCCTTCGAGGCGCCACTCTTGACGAAGCCGCCGAGCGAGTACATGAAGAGCGGCCGCGTGTTCTTCGGCGCCGAGCCCGAGGAGTGGATGATCCCCACGGTCATCAACTACCTCGGCAGTGACGAGACCCTCGTCTACTCATCCGACTACCCACACTGGGACGGCGCGTTCCCCAACAGTACGCGAGAGCTGGCGGAGCGCACAGACCTGACGGACACGAACAAGCGCAACATCTTCGGCGACAACGCGCGGCGGCTGTATCCCGCGCTCGCCAACGTCCCGGTCGCGGTGTAGAGATGCTCCTCCCCCGTCTCGGGGAAGGCTGGGATCGGGGGTAGACGTCACTCCTCCCCGAGCACGTCGCGGGGGGCGCGGCATTGGACGACTGGCCGAGACATGGAGGAGGTCTATGGCGAAGAACGGATTCAAAGTTTTTGACAGCGACATGCACATCATGGAGCCACCCGACCTGTGGCCGAAGTACATCGCTCCCGAGTTCAAAGACCTGGCGCCCCGCGGCGTCACGTCGGACAACGTTCGCGACCTCCGGACGGTCTTTCCGCAGGACGACCCGGCCGCCCGAGTGACGCGTGGGACGCCGAATCGGGGCCGAAACTTCGAGAAGAACCAGCAGATCTATCGCGACCACTCGGAGCGCGGCTGGACACCGGACTGCCAGCTCGAGGCTATGGACGTCGAGGGGATCGACGCCGCGGTGCTGTTCCCGACGCGCGGCCTCTCCGTCCTGACCCGTCCATCCATGGATCCGCGCTTCGCGAACGCCATCGCCCGGGCCTACAACGACTGGCTGCACGAGTTCTGCGAAGCCCGCCCGGACCGGCTCCTGGGCTCCGGGATGGTCTCGGTGTACGACATCGGCGACGCCGTGGCCGAGACGCGCCGCGTCGTGAAGGAGTACGGCTTCCGATCGATCTTCCTCCGATCGAACATCGTGAACGGCCACAACTGGTACGACCCGTACTACGAGCCGCTCTGGGACACCCTCGAGGAGCTGCAGATTCCTGTCGGGTTCCACGAGGCGACCGGTTCGGCCTCGCCCCAGGTGGGAGACAACTTCGACCCGAACTTCGGGATCCGCCGGATCTACTCGCAACCGGTGTCCCAAATGCTCGGCCTGGGCGGGCTCCTCTGCGGCGGCGTTCTCGCGCGGCACCCGGGGCTCAAGGTGGCGTTCCTCGAGGCGAACTGCTCGTGGGTTCCCTGGCTCATCTGGCGCGCGGACGAGGGGTACGAGCGGGAGGGCGACATCTTCATGGAGCACCTGGACATGCCGCCCAGCGAGTACTTCCGGCGCCAGTGCTGGGTGTCCATCGAGCCAGACGAGGAGCCAGCCCGGTTCACCATCGAGGAGTTCGGGTGCGATCAGCTCGTGTTCTCGACGGACTATCCCCACGGCGACTCGAAGTACCCGAAGGCCGTCGAGAGCTTCCTGATGCTCTCCCTCACCGACGAGGAGAAGCGGAAGATCCTTTGGGACAACTGCGCCCGATTCTACGGGGTCGGCGTCGAGGCAAGCGTTCGGTGATGACCGGCCGCGGGCGGCGCGCCCGGGCGAACGGAGGAGAAATGGCAGCACGCACGACCACGGAGAACGCGCTGGAACGATTCATCAGCAAGACCCGCGACCTGTTCGCGGAGGAGCCCGATCTGGACAAGCGCTGGCGCGAGCTAACGCCGATTCTCGCCGAGCTGCTCGCCGATCCGGCGGTGCGCGAGGCGTCCAAGCACTGGCCGGACTGCGTCGTCAAGGATGGGCGCGCGGAGAACCTGCTCTTCTACGAAGACCCGGAGTATGGGTTCGCCATCAACGGGCTCATCAAGGGGGGGAGCCGTCAGGCCGGCGAGCGCACCCGCATCCATGACCACGGCCACATCTATACCCTGTATGGCGTGCTCGACGGGCACGAGCGGATTGAAAAATACGACCGAATCGACGACGGGTCGAGGCCGGACTACGCGGAGATCAAGAAGACGGTCGACGTCCACGTGGGCCCCGGTGAGATCGACCTCGTCGGGCCGAAGGAGGTCCACGCCGAAGTGACCGTCGGCGAGCGGACGGTCGCCGTGATCATTCGCAGCCAGAAGGCAGGCGAGCACTTGCAGGGCCGGTACGACCTCGAGACGGGCAAATACTTTGAGAGTGTGGGCCCACGGCAGACCCCCGCCGAGATGCTGCCGAAGGGCTAGAGGTGCGCCCGACGAGTGACTTGGTCATATCGAGCGAAGCGAACGTTCCACTCAGTGGCGGTCAGCCGCCCTTCTTCGCCCGCGGGCCGGTCCCGACGGAACGCGGCGGCTTGTCGTCGGCGTCGGCGGGATCGACGCCGACGACCCGGATGGGTCGGGAATGAGCGTCTACGCGCAGGATGGAACCGCGGTCGCCCGCTTCGGAATGGGGCGTGGCCCGCTCGGCAATCTGCCGCCAAGCACCTCGATGATCCTTTGGGATCAGCAGGGACGGCCTCGGATCCGGCTCTCAGTGGCCGAGGACGGAACGCCGACGATGCAGATGCTCGATGGTGACGGGGCCGTCATCTGGAGTGCCGAGTAGCGAATCGACGTCGGGCGGGCCGGGCCGAAGCGACTGTCACGTCAGGAAGCTGTGCTCCCCGAAGGATGCCTGCATCTCCTTCACGGCTTTCGGTCCCGCGCGCTTCACGATCTCCCTGTGGTGAACCGGGTCCGGAATGATGAACCGGATCTGCTCGATGTACATGTTGTGGAGCGGAAGCCCCTGGGCGATCGCCTGGTCCCACAGCAGCAGATGCTCGAGGTAATCACGAAGCTCGGGAGCCTGCGCGTGGCCCGCCCGATACACCAGGCGCCCGTTGCGGTGGACGACGAAGATCGGGTTCGGCCGTGGTCCGTAAGCTCGATGGACGCTTCCATCGAGCTCATCGACCAGCACCGGGAAGCGGACGTGCTCGACCTGCTGGAACTCTCGCGCGACGGCGATCTTCTGCTCCATGGACGTGTGGTGTGGGTACACCTCGCCTGGATGTGGCTCGCGCGCGTAGATGAAGAGAAACTGGATCCCGCGCCACCGCACGTATTCCCACAGGTGATTGAGCTCCGGCATATTCGTGGCCGTCACCGGACTCGTGATGGCGCCGAAGATCAAGACCGCGTGCCGCTCGCGCAGGACGTCGCTCAGCCGACAGCGCCCGCCATCGGCCGTGGGGAGATCGAAGTCGGGCGCCGGCATGCCGACGCGCAAATTGGGCTGGATATCCACGTGGCCGAGGGCCTCTGCCGGGTCTCCGGGATCGGGTCGGACGAAATCTGGATTGTTGTACACCGGCTGCATCGGCCGCTCCTCCACCTTCACGCTCGGGACCGGTGCTAGGGTACCCAAGGCCGCCGCGGCGGGTCAACGATCCGACGGCCTCAGCGAAGGGCAATCCGGAGCACGTGCTCCTGGTCGTGATCGTAGCGAAGCCGTAGTATGCCCGTCGTCTCATCGTACTGGTAGTCGCCCTCGAGGATCCGGCCCAGCGGCCCACCCACCCCCTCGGTGAGCTGCCGCTCATCCATGGACACGGACTGGAGCCCGGGCGCGTAGATCGCCGCGAAGCCTCGGATGCTGGTCGGACCACGCAGCCGAACAACGAGGGCATCGCGGCCCAGACGCTGGACGTACGAGCTATCCGTCCACACGACGCCGGGGCGCAGCGGAATCACCGACAGACGGAAGGACTCGCCCTCCAGCGTGTCGACAATCGCCCCTTCGGCCAGCTTGGCCGCATCGTCTTCCGGCGTGTACACCGTGTAGGGTCGATCCGAGGACAGCCCGAAGTCGGTCAGGGACGCCTGAAGCTGCTGTGAGCCCACCGATCGATTGAGCATGCCGATGAAAGCCAGGTCGTCGCGCATCGTCCCGAAAACGGTCGGCCGCTGAGGATCGTCGACGACGGTGGTTCCGACGTACGGCCTCAGGTGCACCAGACGCGCGCGGAGGGCCGCCAAGTTGCGGGGTGTGAGGTCGAGGAGATTCGTGCCGTCACCGACCATGCACGCCAGCGCCAGCGCCGCCTCCAGCCGCCATCGATTGACCTGGTCATTGCTGGGCAGGTCGTTGATCCAGCCGAGATGGGCGGGCTGGCCGAGCGCGATCCGCTGGAACGCCGCGTAGTCGACGGCTTCCACCAGGCCGGCAAATGGGTACGGGCTCGAGAATCGCGCCACGCTGTCGCTCAGCCAGAAGCTGGTCGCGTATGGCTTCGCCATCATTGGAAAGTGCCAGCCGCCCTCGAGATACATGTCGGATTTGAGCCTGCTGGCCGTCTGGTACATGAACTGGTAGATGTCCACCGTCTGCTCAGCGACGCGGTCCACGATCCCGACGGGGTCCAGCCTTCGCGGGCTGACCTTGGCGCCTTCGGCAAATCCGAGCCCGTCCACGACCAGCCCATCGACGTCGTAGTCACGAAAGTAGTTCGTCAGTACCGACCGCCAGTAGTCGCGGGTACATGGGCGATCGAAGTCGAACGCGTACGAGGTGCTGCTGGGGTCGGATCCCAGAATCGTCAGGCACGGCCGATAGGCGTCGATAACGCCTCGTAGCCCGAGCCAATCGCCGGACTGCTCGCGCGAGTCGAGATAGGGCACCGAGAGGTACAGTGCGACCTTGACGCCCCGCGAATGGGCGTAGTCCACGACCGGGCGGATGCCGTCGGGGAACTTGGCCCGGTCCACGTTTTCAAAGCTGGATCCAGGCCGACCCTCCGCCACGTACCAGCCCGCGTCGATGACCACGTGCCACGGCCCCAGGTCCGCCAGGTGGTCCGCGATGTAGTCGATCTGCGCGCGAATCGCGGCGTCCGAGATACCCATGAAATAGACGTACCAGGTCGACCACTGATAGCGGAGCCACGACGGTGGCGGTCGCGTCGGATAGAGCTGGCCCATCGCGGTTCGATAGCGATCGAAAGCGTGGGCGATTCGCGTCTCGTCTGACACCTCGAGATACAGGCGCGGCGCCGATCCCATGGGGCGGGACCGGCGCGCGGCGTAGTGCACGTCGGCCTGGAGCTGACCGGGCGTGAGCAGGACGGCGAAATCGGTCATCAGGTCTGTCTCGTCGATTGTCGCCATCAGGACCGGGGCGCCAAGCGCCCCGCCCCACACCAGGAGGGGCTTGCCGAAGTCGATCGATTCGTGGCGCGCCACTCCGTCGTCCCGGATCGAGCCGGACCGGATTCGGCTGACGTCGGTCAGGTACTGGGCCTGGTCGCCCAAGAGCAGCGCACCGTTGCCGTCGACGTAGTCGTACGTTGCGCCCGACGGAATCGGGGCGGCGGGCTGGAGCTGGTAGAGAAACGCCGGCGAATCGTCCAGCGCAATCACGCTGACCTGGATCTCCGTTCCATCTGGATAGCTGAATGGGATGGTGATCTGGGTGCCGGGGCCGAAGCCGGACACGTTCACCCGGGCGGGATTGACGTCCGCGGCGTTAGGAGTTCCCTCCGCGAGGCGATAGGTTCGACCCGTGAACTCCACCGAGGACGTGCTTCGGTCGAGGATGAGCTGGGGCCCCTTTCGCCGGAGCACCGAGACCTGCCCTCGCGTCTGCGTGCCGACCCCGAGAACGAATGCGGCTGACTCGTTCCCAATCACCCAGTCGCCGCGCGCCTCGTCGAATGCCGCGACGGCCGTCCCGCCGTCCGAGGCGCCGATGTCGTCGTCCACCTCAGCGGCCCGCAGCGCCGTCTGCGCGCCAAGCCGGCTCTCGGCCGCGGATCGACGCGTCGCGTTGGCGGACCGCGTGCGCGCGGCTTGCACCGCGATTCCCAGCTCCTGCGGCACGCCCAACACCGCCACGCTTTGGAAGATGCGCGCATCGCCCCACGTCGCCAGGTTCCAGGGAGAGAGCGGCCCGACGGGCTGGACGACGAGCCGCAGGCGCCCGGGTGCCGTGAGGGGAACGATGACGTCCCGGCCCGGCTGCCCTGAGCGAATCAGCGGGCTCTGGTAGAGCAGCAGGTCGTCCAGGAATATCGAGAATGTGGCGCTGCCTTCGCCGGGCGGCCCGCCGTCGTTGATGCCGATGGTGGCAGCGAAGAGTGAATCCGAGGGATCGAGGTCGTAGACCACTTCGGACGGAGCGAACGCACCGATCCCCCGGTCGAACGTGCGTCCGCCGATGGCCAGCGTCATCCCATCGAACGACTGGTCGACCTTTGGTATCCCCGTACTGCCGAAGGCGACCCAGCCCGAAGTGGCGCGAACCCAGGAGCGATCCGACGCGGACGCCCAGTGACCCACGAAGGCTGCGGCTCGAAACCGCACCACGTCGTAGCCGGCACGGCGCAACAGGCCGACGGCCAGGATGACGGCCGCCAGCGCCGCGATAGGCAGGACAATGAGCAGCGCGAGGGGCAATCGGCGGCGCATCTCGCGACCGGCGTCCGATCAGCGCCGGCTAGAACGGAAGGCCTTTGACACCCTGACAGCCGAGGAGCGCGGCGATCTCACCCGCGTGCTGCGCCTTGTGATGCACGAGGTAGACCGACAGCCGTCGCGCCCGGGGCTGCGGGCCGCGCGGGGTATCGATCACGTCGTCCAGCGCCGCCGGATCGAGTTCAGCGAGGAACGCCTCGGTCGCCGCGGCCACGGCCTCCGCATATTCGAGAAGGAGCCGTGGGTCGTGCCTTCCCTCAAAGGTCCAGACGTTGGAGTGGTCATAGCCCAGGCGGTCGCGCCATCCCCCGTTCTCAAATATGGAGGACGCTCCGCGCATGTCCTGCACCATCTGGTCCTCGCTGAAGTATGCGTGCATAAACGTGGCGCCGATCGTGTTGGCGGTGGATCCGGCCAGACGCCATTGTGCCTGGTCAGGCATGACCGGGGTGAAGACCTGGCGCAGGTTTCGATCGGCCTGAGCGGATTGTTCCCGCAAGAAGGCAAGCGCATCCACGATCGGCGCTCCACAGGGATGGGTCCCTCTGCAATGGTACTCCACGGTCCGCAGTACAATGGCCCGCCACGGGCGCGCTACTTCCCCTCCACGGGGGACGGTCGCTCCCGAGCTGGTGGATGGCACCAATTCCGTTGCGCGCGGCATACGTATGACCAGAAGGAGGCGACGCAATGGCCACGACGACCGACCGATACGTGACCGTGGATGGCTTGAACATCAGATACCTGGAGGAGGGTCGGGGGCCCGCGGTGATCCTTCTCCACGGCGCGGCGCTGGGCTCGTCCGCGGACGTGTGGGAGCAGCACCTGGCCCCGCTCGCGGCGCGCGGCTTGCGCGCCGTTGCTCCCGACCGCCCGGGTTATGGACGCTCGCCGGATCCGGCCGATCCATCTTCGGCGTATCAGCAGGCGTTCATCCTGTCGTTCATGGATGCCCTCGGGATCGACAAGGCCGGCCTCGTGGGCCATTCGCAGACCGGCAACTTCGCGGTTGCGCTGGCCCTTCAGCACCCCGAGCGGATCAGCAGGATCCTCGTCCTCGGGACCGGGAGCCTGCTCCCACCGCCCGAGGGCGGCCAGGCGCCAACCCCGGGCGAAGGCGAGAACGTGTTTGGCCGCGAGCCGACCCGCGATGACGTGCGCCACGTTCTGGAACAGCAGCTCTGGAACCACGCCCTCATCACGCCTGAGCTCGTGGAGAAACGGTACGAGATGAGCCTGGGGCACGTGCGCGCCCGACCCGCCGCGGCACCGGGGGGCGCGCCGCGCGAGCCGCTCTGGACCCGCCTGGGCGAGATCACAGTCCCGGTCCTCATGATCTACGGGCGCGATGATCGCGGCTCGGTGCCGGAGCGTGCATCGCTCCTGCGGCAGCGATATCCGGATCTCGACCTCCGCGTCCTCGATCGGTGCAAGCACCTGGTCCAGCTCGACGCGGCGGACGCGTTCCAGCGTGCAGCGGCAGACTTCTTCGGCTAGAAGTGTGGCCAGGGACCAAATCCATCGGGGCGCACGGCGGTCGATAGCTCCGTGCCGTCAGATTTCGCGCGGCTCGGATCCAGCGGGGATCAACCCGCCGGAGGTTCAGTCGCGCCCGGCCCGAACGTTCTCTGCTTTGGCAGTCCCCCGACGGGCGTCCCGCCCGACGTCATAGGTCACGGTGTCTCCTTCGTGGAGCGCCTCGTATCCTGCCCCCTGGACGTCGCTCCGATGGAAGAACAAGTCCTCCCCGGTGGCCGATGCGCCCTGCGGAAGAATGAAGCCGAAGCCCCGATCGCTGACGAGCTTCTTGATGATCCCGGTGGCCATGTCCTGCTCCCTTTCTGGCGGCGCATGCGGATCCTTTGTGGGGCCAGCCGTCCGACTGGCCGCCCCGACCGCACACATGAAGTAGAATACATGATCCGTGACACCTCGTACGACGGCACGGCAATCCGGGGACCACTGCGGAGGAACGAACGCCATCCATGCCAGCGTGGAGATTTCTCACCAACCACGCCCTGGTGCTGACGTACATTAGCCGTCACCCGGAGAGCACCGGGCTCGAGATTGCGTTGGCCGTAGGCATTACCGAGCGGGCAACGCGGGAGATCGTCCGCGACCTGGAACAATCCGGCTATCTCAGCTCGGAGCGCGTCGGCCGCCGGAAGCGCTACTCCGTACAACTCGACCAGAGCCTTGGGCGCATCGGGGAACGGGAACTCACGGTTCGGGAGCTCATCGATCTGCTGCGCGGCCGACGCCAGGACACGGTGAGCGCGTAACCGTCGCCGATCGTTCGGCAGTGTGACAGCGAGCCTCAGGAGCACGATGGTGCAAGACGAGCTATTGCCCCAGAGACATGACGTGGCGGCCCCACAGCGACCCGATCGATCCAGAACGGCGCGGCAGAGCATCGTCATCGAGCGCCCGATCGAGGAAGTGTTCGATCGAGGATGCGCCCTGGAGATGCGCGCGCAATGGCACCGCGCAACCGTTGCCGGCGAGCTCAGCGGCCCATGCGGACGTCAGCTCGGGGCACGCTGCACGGAAACGCGCCGGGCTGCCGACGGGGCGACGGAAGTGTGGGAATTGGAGATCACGGCATTCGAGCAGAATGCCGCGCTGACCATCGAGGGCTGCTGCGATTCCGCCAAGGTCGTGGAGCGCCACATCTTCGAACGAGACTCGGCGAGCGCCGGTCACACGCGCTACACGCTGACCGTCGAGTTGGCTGGCACGAGCCTGAGCGCGGGTGCCCTTCAGAATCAGATCGTTCAGATCCTGATCGACTTTCGCGATCGCCTGGAACAGCCGAACAGCGTGCGGCCCTCGGTTGCGGATGCGGTCCGCGTGCGCCGACAGGCGGAACGCTTTTCGCCCCGTTCCCGGCCGGTGGACTGGAGACGAATGCGTGAATAAGAGTGCCGAGAGGCCGTGGAGCGCCAGCGCTGCGTTCCTCGCCGCCAAGCTTGCATCCGGGCAAGCGGAGCTCAGCGGGGTCGTCCTAAACCGGACGCGGTGGGACAGCCTGCGCGATGATTGCCGGCTCCTCGTGTTCCTGCAGGAGCGAGTCGGAGCCCCGGACTTCGATGGGATCCGGGTGGAGCTGGCCCGCATCGCCGAGGGACGGATTCGCGTGCCGGCGCTCACGAGTCCACGGCGCAAGGCGACAGACTGCTTGCGCCTTTGGGACCAAGAGCTTCGTGGATTGGAGTCAGGAGCGGCCATCGAGCAGGGAGACGAGGTCCAGGCCTCGTGACGGATCGGGGGGCGCACGGCGCGGGATTCGGGTATAGTTGAGCAGTGGTTATGAATCGAGCCCGCCAGCTGGCGGGGTGTCGCGCAGGTCTTCCTCGGGTTCGTCCTCCGGTTCTCTTGTTCGCCTCCTCTCTTTGTGCTGACTGATTCTGCGCCAACTTTTCTGACCCAAGGAGTCAGCACGTGTATACCGACAAGACCTTAATCTGCCGTGACTGCAACCAGAGCTTCACGTTCACCACTGGTGAGCAGGAGTTCTTCGCCGCCAAGGGCTTCACCAATGAGCCCAGCCGGTGCCCGGATTGCCGCGCCGAGCGAAAGCGCAGCCAGGGTGGCTATAGCGGCAGCTATGCCGGGGGGAGCTATGCTGGCGGCGGCTACGAGCGCCGCGAGCGACAGATGTACCCCGCGGTATGTGCCCAGTGTGGCAAGGACACCGAAGTCCCCTTCCAGCCGCGGACGGACAAGCCCGTCTACTGTTCGGACTGCTACGCGGGCCAGCGCGGCAGCGCATATGCGACGGTTCGGAGCCGAGGCAGCCGCTGGTAACAGGCGGCTCCCGCAGGGACCAAATCGCCGAACCGGGTGGGACGAGGGATGATCGAGCCTAAGCTCCGCAGCCGTGTTCTCGGTTCTCGACGGCGCTGGGAACCGCCGCGATGTGTCTTGAAGACAACGGACGACTAGTATGCGCCCAAGAGCTTCACCGCGTAGTCGACGTACTGGTCGTCGACCACCTTGCTCAGATCGGCGCGGGCGCCCTGCGAGCCCTTCTCGATCCACCAGTTCTGCGAGTCGTTCAGGCTGTCCAGGTTGACACGACCGTTGGGATTGAGCCCAGGCATGACCATCTTGTCGTAGAGCGAGAGGTCCTTCACCGGCGTGTTTCGCGCGAGGATGTCTGATACATCGGCCTTTTTCGCCGGGTCGTTCTTCGCGAACGCGTCGTTGTAGTCGCGCACGCCCTGGATGTACGCCACCATGAACCGCCGCGCGAGGTCGGTGTTCTGGGCAAAGTTCGGGCCGTACAAGATGACGGCGACTTGCTGGCCGGGCAGCACGGCGTCAGCGCGCACGGCGATCACCGCCGTTCCGCTCTCCACGATTTGGGTCACGAATGGCTCGATGGGGAAGGCCGCGTCCACGGATCCATTGGCAAATCCCGAGAACATGTCCGCAAATCCGAGGGTCACGACGTTGACGTCGTTGATGGTGAGTCCGCCGCTGCGCAAATAGTGGTCAAGCAGCACTTCCGGCGTGATGTCGCGGGCGTTGATCGCCACCGTTCGCCCGCGCAGGTCTGCCGGGCCGCGCACGCCCGCGTCCCAGAGGTCCTTTCGGATCATGATGGCCTGGAACCCGAAGCCGGGGTTGACGTTCCCTTTGTCGGCCACGATCTTCAGCGGGATGTCCCGGGCGATGGCGTTGAGGAGCCCCGCGCTCGGCGCGCCCGCGCCAACGTCGAGCTGGCCGCGGCCGAGGGGCGCCACCATGTCCGCCGCTGTCGAGAAGCGGGTGGTCTCCACCTCGATCTTCTGCTGCGCGAAGTACCCCTTCTCCTCCGCGATGAAGAGCCCCGCGTCGGAGGCGCTACCGACGACGCCCACCCCCACCTTGGACGGGCCGGGCTCGGCCGCTACAGGCGAGCCGCCGCCCGACGCCGAGGCGCCGGCCGGCGCCCCGGCGCGGCTTCCGCCACATCCCACGGTGGTGACGACGACGCAGATGGTGGCGATAAATCGGACTGCTCGCATGGGCAAACTCCGAAATCAGACGCTCAGCCAAAACCATCGAGATCTTGGCGGCAGATTACGATACATCACCCAATTCGCCGGGAAAAGAACGCGACATCGTGGAGGGACGCGCCGGCATAGAATAAGCGGCGCTCCCCATCCCGCTCGGATGGCCGAAGCGGAGGATCGATGCTCAAGCAGGGTGAATACGCGGACGTGCTGCGGGCCATCGGCTGGACCCTCGACCAGCGCCTCGCGGGGTCAGACGTGGCCGCGGTCGAGATCGCCATCCGCGGGGCCGGAATCGTCGTCTCCTGGCAGACGGGTGACGGCGAACGGCAGCGCGAGCGGTACGGCCGCGAGGAGGTGGCGCAGCTTCGCGAGCGTGCCCGGCAGCTCCGAGAGGAGCCGGCTCATGGCCCGCCTGGCGAGCAAGCAGAGAGCCTCCGAACCATCGGCCAGTACCTCGACGAGCAGCAAATCGTGCTCGAGCGCCTCATCAAGCTGCCCGAGGGACACCGCGTCGTGGGCGTCCTCGACTGGCACAGCATGGCCGAGTGGTACCCCCGCGCGACCATCGGCGAGATGAGCGCGAAGCGCCGAAAACTTCGCGGCACCGGGAAACGACTGAGTCCGTAGCCGGCGGCACCGAATACAGGACCCACGGATCAGGCACGCTCAGGGACCCGACGACGATCGAAGGAGAAGCCGCATGGAGAAGATCCTGGTTCCCACAGATCGATCCGCGGAGAGCGAAAAGGCGCTCGCCATCGCCGAAGTGGTTGCCCGCGCGCAGGATGCTCAGCTCGTCCTCGTCCGCGTCCTCGAACCCGCCACCGCCGCGCTCCCGGCCGACGATACGGCCGTCGACCCGCGCATCTTCGATGAATTCGCGGAGGCGATCGAGCGTGAACTTCGCGCCGACCTCTCGCGCTTCGAAGACGACGTGCGACCCCGCTGGCCCAAAGTCCGGAGCGAGCTACTGAAGGGGCCCGTGTCCGCGGCCCTTCTCGACTACGAGGCGCAGGAGCGCCCGGACCTCGTCGTGATGGCGACCCACGGACGGACCGGAATCGTTCGGTTCGCGTTGGGCAGCGTCACGGATCGCCTGATCCGCGATGGCACCGCGCCGGTCCTCGTCATTCGCCGAGCGAGCACATCCGCAACGGACCTGGCACGCGCGCTCCTCATGCTGGATGGGTCCAGCGTCGCCGAAGAGGCGATTCCCGTGACCGAAGCGCTCGCCGGCAGGCCCGTTACGTCGCTGACCCTCTTTCGGGCCGTCGCCGCCCCCGATGCCCGCGCCGCCGCCATGACCTACCTCGAGGGGGTGAAAGCTCGCCTCAACGTTCCGGGCGTCTCGGTCCAGCTCGCCGTCGAGGTCGGTGAGCCGCGCGCGGTCATTCAGCGGGCCGCGGGCGAGGCGGACCTCGTCATCCTATGCACTCACGGCCGCAGCGGTTTCGACCGGCTGCGCCATGGGAGCGTGGCCGAGCACGTGATGCGCGAGCTGGACAAGCCGGCCCTCCTCGTCCGCGCCCGGCGTACCGGCTGACCGCGAGGAGGACCCGGTGGCAGAGAGCCCCGTGATCGAGGTGCAGGACCTTCGCAAGAGCTTCGGACCGACGGAAGCGGTGCGCGGCGTCTCGTTCTCCGTGGTCGAGGGCGAAGTGTTCGGGCTGCTGGGCCCCAACGGCGCCGGAAAGACCACGACGATCAAGATGCTGCTTACCCTTATCCCGCCGTCTGGCGGCCGGGCGAGGGTGGCGGGGATCGACGTGGAGCGCGGGAGCGCGGCGGTTCGCCAGCTCATCGGTTGGGTCCCCCAAGAGGTCACGGTCGATCAGTATCTGACCGGCCGCGAGAACCTCCTGCTGCAAGCCGGCATGTACCACCTGCCACGCCAGGAGCGCGCCGGGCGCGTGCGCGAGCTGCTGGAGCTGGTGGAGCTGGACGACGCGGCAGACCGCATCGCGCGGACCTACTCCGGCGGCATGAAGAAACGGCTGGACCTGGCGATGGGGCTGATTCACCGCCCGCGCGTTCTGTTTCTGGACGAGCCCACCCTGGGGCTCGACGTGCAGACGCGCCATCGCCTGTGGAACTACATCATGGGCTTCCGCGAGGCGGGCACGACCGTCCTGCTCACCACGCACTACCTCGAGGAAGCCGACACCCTGTGCGACCATATCGCCATCATCGACGCCGGCGTGATCCAGGCGCTCGGCACGCCCGACGAGCTGAAGCGCGCCCACGGCCACGAGTCGATTCGTCTGGATTTCGCGGCGACCGACGCCAATGGCCACGCAGACACTGAAGCGTTGGAGCGCGCCCTCGCGGCGCGGCCGGAAGTGCTCGCCGTCTACCGGCAGCCCCATGGCCTGTGGCTCGAGGTGACCAGCCATGCCGAGGCCATTCCCGTGGTGCTGGCCGAATCGCAGCGCGCCGGGGGCCCGCCCACGTCCATCGTCTGTCAGCGGCCGAGCCTGGACGATGTATTCTTGCACTTGACGGGATATTCGCTCCGCGAGCGAGTCCAGGGGGAGAGGGTGGCATGAGCGCGACATCCGACGCGCCGGGGCTCGTCCTCCAAGGCACGACAACCCGCGCCGCGCGCCCTGGCGCCGGAGCGGTGGTGGGCTTCGTCGGCGAAAACGCCGTCCTCATGGGGCGGTGGTTCAGCCGCCTCCGTCGAGAGCCGATCGGGCTCATCACCACGCTGGCGCAGCCGGTCCTGTGGCTCATCCTGTTCGGGCACCTGTTTTCCGGGATGGCTTCGGGCGCCCTGGTGCCCGGCGTGACGTACCTGACCTTCATGACGGCCGGATCCGTCGTGATGACCGTCTACAACGCGTCCATCAACTCAGGCGTGGAAGTGCTCTTCGACCGCGAGAGCGGGTTCCTGCAACGATTAATGGTCGCGCCGATCAACCGGCTCTCCCTGGTCGTCAGCCGATTCCTGTACATACTGCTCATCGGCTCGGCGCAGAGCTTACTGATCCTCGCCGTCGCGTACGCGCTGGGCGTGCGCATCGCCTCGGGGCTCGGCGGCATCGCGATGATCCTGGTGATCGGCATGCTGCTCGGCATTGGGCTTGTCGGCATCTCCATGATCCTGGCGTTCTCCCTGAAGCGCCACGGGGACTTTTTCACCCTCATCGGCTTCATCGGCCTGCCGCTCGTGTTTCTCAGTAGCGCACTTGCTCCGATATCGATCATGCCGCCGTGGATGCGGCTGCTCGCCCGCTTCAACCCCATGACCTACGCCATCGACGCGACCCGAAGCCTCGTCATCAACGGCTGGGATTGGCTCCTCGTCATCGAGATGGTCGGCGTGCTCCTGGTATTCGACGCCGTCACCCTCGTGCTGAGCGCGAACGTCCTTCGCCGGGAGCTGAGCTGATCAGGGCGCCGACCGGGGCGCGAGCCGCGGTTCTGGCGCTCCTGACGTGCATCGGGTGCACGGCGCCGGGGGCCGGCGGTCCGCGCGCGACGCCCGTGGCCGCTCCGACCACGCCCCCGGTCTACACGCTGACCGGGACCGTCACCACCCCCACCTGCGGCAACCCGTACGCGCTGCTCCACACCGACGTGACGATCCGGAACGAGGTCAACACCCTCATCGGCGACGTGACGATGGACCTCCCGGCGGGGGCATCCGAGGACGATTCGCCGTGCCGCGTGGTCTTTCGCGCGAACGTGCCGCGGGCACAGCTCTACGAGCTGGCGGTCGGATCGCTCGTCGTGCCCTCGTATTCCTTCGAACAGCTCGAGGCAATGCGCTGGCACCTCGACCTGGCCTTCAACTAACGACGCCGAGAGAGGACCAGAACGATCAACCACGCACGACGGCTGGCAGCGGGGTTCGTCGGCGAGTAGAATATGCGTTCTGTACTGTCCCTTCCTGGATTCATGAGCTCTGGTGCATTGGGCCCGTTCACCGTTTTTGGGGGAGCCGATCTGTGGCGCGGCTCGAAGAGCTGACGCGGGGAGCCCGGGTCAGGGGCGTCTTGCCCGACGGTCCCGTGGGCGTCGTGGATGTCACGTGGCATGGCGATTCGGTAGTCGAGCTGACCTACAAGGACATCGGCGGCCGGCTTGGCCATGAGCTCCTCTACCGGGACCGGGAGCCCAGCCTCGAGGTCATTGAGGCGGGGGCCGCGTGGAGCTTCGACGCCGACGGAGCGCGCTTCCGCCTCGCCTCCGAGGCCCACCGGATTCGCCTCGCCTATCTCTTCGACCCCCTGCTCGCCGTCCACACCTCCCTCATCGACCCCCTTCCTCACCAGATAACGGCCGTCTATGGCGAGATGTTGCCTCGCCAGCCACTCCGCTACCTGCTTGCCGATGACCCAGGAGCCGGGAAGACCGTCATGGCGGGCCTGCTGATCAAGGAGCTCCTCGTCCGAGGTGATCTCCGCCGCTGCCTCATCGTTTGTCCGGGCGGGCTGGTGGACCAGTGGCAGGACGAGCTGTACCGACGGTTCCAATTACCGTTCGAGATCCTCACCCGGGACAAGATCGAGTCCTCTCGGAGCGGGAATCCGTTCGCCGAGATGGACCTCATCATCGGGCGCCTGGATCACCTCAGCCGCAATGAAGAGCTGCAGGCCAAGCTAGAGCAGACCGACTGGGACCTGATCGTGTGCGACGAAGCGCACAAGATGTCGGCCAGCTTCTTCGGTGGAGAGGTCAAGTACACCAAGCGCTACCAGCTCGGGCAGCTGTTATCCAAGCTGACCCGCCACTTCCTCCTCATGACCGCCACGCCCCACAACGGTAAGGAGGAGGAGTTCCAGCTGTTCCTGGCGCTGCTGGATGGCGACCGCTTCGAGGGCCGTTTCCGGGACGGCGTCCACCAAGTGGATACCTCGGATCTCATGCGCCGACTGGTCAAGGAGCAGCTCCTCCGGTTCGACGAGACGCCGCTGTTTCCCGAGCGCTACGCCAACACCGTGTCCTACACCCCATCGCCCGGGGAGCTGGCCCTCTACGCCCAGGTCACGGACTACGTGCGCGAGGAGATGAATCGGGCCGACCGACTGGCGCGGGAGGGCGAGTCCCGCCGCGGCACCGTGGTGGGCTTCGCGCTCACGATCCTTCAGCGCCGCCTCGCGTCCTCACCCGAAGCCATCTATCAGTCTTTGCGCCGCCGTCGGGAACGCCTGGAGCGTCGGCTGCGAGAGGAGCAGATCCACCGCCGCGGCCAGGAGGCCTTTCGCGATCTGCCGGCTGCTGGCATTGACACGGAAGACCTGCTGGAGATCGACGAGGAGGCGCCGAGCGCGGAGCGCGAGCAGCTGGAGCAGGAGATCCTCGACCAGGCCACGGCCGCCCGCACGATCGCCGAGCTGGAGCTGGAGATCGCTGCGCTGAAGCGCCTGGAGCAGCTTGCCGACGGAGTGCGGCGCAGCGGCACCGATCGGAAGTGGGAGGAGCTGTCGGCGCTGCTCCAGAGACGTGAGGACATGTTCGATGCGGGCGGGGCGAGACGCAAGCTGATCATCTTCACCGAGCACCGGGACACGCTCCATTATCTCGCGGAGCGGATAACGACGTTGCTCGGCTCCCCGGGGTCGGTCGTGATCATCCACGGCGGCCTGGGGCGGGAGGAGCGGCGAAAGGTGCAGGAGGCCTTCACCCAGGACAAGGAGGTCCAGATCCTGGTGGCGACCGACGCGGCCGGCGAGGGCATCAACCTCCAACGCGCCCATTTGCTCGTCAACTACGACCTGCCCTGGAACCCCAACCGGATCGAGCAGCGGTTTGGGCGCATCCACCGCATTGGCCAGACCGAGGTCTGCCACATGTGGAACCTGGTCGCCGACGGCACCCGCGAAGGGGAGATCTTCCTGGCCCTGTTCAGAAAGCTGGAAGCCGAGCGAGCTGCTCTGGGCGGCCAGGTGTTCGACGTTCTCGGGAAGGTGTTCGACGAGCGGCCCCTTCGCGAGCTGCTGATCGAGGCGATCCGCTATGGAGACCAGCCCGAGGTTCGCGATCGGTTGCGTCTGGCGGTCGAGGGAGCCCTCGACCGCGACCACCTGCGGGACCTCCTCGAGGAGCGAGCGCTGGCCCGCGATGCGATGGACGCCAGCCAGGTGCGCCGCATTCGTGAGGACATGGAGCGCGCCGCAGCCCGCCGGCTCCAGCCCCATTTCATAGCTGCCTTCTTCATCGAAGCCTTCCGCCTGCTCGGCGGCACGATCCGGGAGCGGGAGCCCCGTCGATTCGAGATCACCCACGTGCCGGCGGTCATCCGAAGCCGCGACCGCCTCGTGGGCGTCGGGGAACCGGTCCTCCAGCGCTACGAGCGGATCACCTTCGAGAAGGACCTCATCAGCGTTCCCGGGAAGGCGCTCGCGTCGTTCGTGTGCCCTGGCCACCCCCTGCTCGACGCTACGATCGATCTCGTCCTCGAACGCTATCGCGACCTCCTGAAGAATGGAGCGATCCTGGTCGATCCCGACGATGACGGCGATGCCCCTCGTGTGCTGCTCTATCTCGAGCACGCCATCCAGGACGCGCGGACCGATCGCGCCGGCAACCGACGCGTCGTTTCCCGTCAGCTGCAGTTCGTCGAGATCGATTCGACGGGCCAGGGGCGCTCGGCGGGATACGCGCCCTATCTCGACTACCGCCCCATCACCGATGATGAGCGTCGCATGCTGGAGTCCGAGCTGTCCAGCGCGTGGACGCGAACGGATCTCGAAGCGATGGCAATGGAGTACGCAGTATCGGAGCTGGTTCCCCGGCACCTGAGCGAAGTCCGCGCCAGGAAGGAAGAGCTGGTTGATCGTACCGTGGCGGCCGTCAAGGACCGCCTGACCAAGGAGATCGCGTACTGGGACCATCGCGCCGCGGACCTGCGGGCCCAGGAAGAGGCAGGCCGAACGCCGCGCCTCAACTCCGCCCGTGCTCGCCAGCGGGCCGACGAGCTGGAAGTGCGCCTTCAGCGACGCATGGAGGAGCTGCAGCAGGAGAGGCAGCTCTCGCCGTTGCCACCCGTCGTCGTCGGCGGTGCGCTGGTGGTCCCGGCTGGACTGGTCGCCAGACTGAGCGCGGGAGCCGGCCCCGACGATCTGGGCCACCAGGCCCAGGAGACGGCCCGCATCGAGCGCCTTGCGCTGGAGGTCGTGCTGGAGACCGAACGGCGCCTCGGTTTCCAGCCGGTGGACGTCTCCTCCGAGAAGCGGGGGTACGACGTGGAGTCCCACGTGCCGGGCACCGGGCGGCTGCGATTCATCGAGGTCAAGGGAAGAGTCGCCGGCGCGCGGACCGTGACGGTGACCAAGAACGAGATCCTCACCGGGCTGAACAAGCCGGATGACTACATTCTGGCGATCGTCGAGGTGGACGGGGACGACGGCCGCCCCTGGTACGTGCGCCAACCGTTCGGGCGCGAGCCGGATTTCGGTGTGACGAGTGTCAATTACGACTTGGGAGAGATGCTGGCTCGGGCAGAGGATCCTTCGGCGCTGGACGTGCCCTTCCCAGCCCGGGATCCCGTGAGCTCGGATTCCGGGGGGCAGGTTGCAGCGCGATGAGATTGGCGAGCTGCATAACATCCAGCACGTGGAGAATCTGCCCAGCATCCTTCAAAGCGGGGTTCTCTCCCATACCCGGGCTACGAACCTCGAGCACGCATCTATGGCAGATCCAGTTGTGCAGCAAATCCGGGCGGGGGTGGTTGTGGCCGGCGGCCGACGATTGCACCAGTACGCCAATCTCTACATCAACGCTCGGAACCCCATGATGTATGCGCTGAGCATGGGGCCGAACAGCACCCAGCTGTGCGTGCTCCGGATCTCGCCGGACGTGCTGGATTTGCCGGGGGTGGTGGTCACTGACCAAAACGCGGCGAGCGGCCATGCTCGGTTTAGCCCGCCGAGTGCTGGCCTGCCACTGTTAGATCGCGATTACGTTTTCGCCCGCTACTGGACCCATCCCGAAGACCAGATCGCTGAGTGGCGTCACAAAGCCGCCATGTGTGCCGAGGTTCTGGTTCCCGATGTTGTGCCTGCCCAACACATCCTGGGCATCTACGTCCCGACGCAGGATGGAGCGCAGGCGGTCGCATCAGTCGCGCCCGACATCCCGATCGAAGTGAAGAGTGATCTGTTCTTCAGATGAGCGAGGGACTGCCATGATAACAACTCGTGTGGGAAACATCCTCGACTCAAGCGCTCAGACGCTTGTCAACACGGTGAATTGCGTTGGAGTGATGGGCAAAGGCATCGCGCTGGAATTCAAGAAGCGCTTTCCAGAGATGTTCCAAGACTACGTGGAGCGCTGCGCCCGGCGCGAAGTTCGGCTGGGAAGGCCGTACCTGTATCGGCGCAGGGAATTGCCCTGGGTACTTAACTTCGCCACCAAGGACCACTGGCGCGCTGTGTCCCGCCTGAGCGACATCGTCGCTGGCCTGGAGTACCTGGAGCAGCACTACCGGGAGTGGGGCATTACGTCACTAGCGGTGCCCCCCCTTGGATGTGGGCAAGGGCAACTTGAGTGGGAAGTTGTTGGGCCAACACTGTTTCGCCACCTCAGCCGGCTGGACATACCGGTCGAGGTTTACGCACCGTATGGCACTCCAGACGATCAGCTCCAATTGAGCTTCCTGTCTGACGACGGCGCGCACGCTATGCTACAGGCTCCCAGGATTCAGCCCACATGGGTTGCGCTTGTCGCTGTGGTAGATCGAATTGAGCAGGAGCCGTATCACTGGCCCATTGGCCGAACTATGTTCCAAAAGATTGCTTACTTCGCGTCGGAAGCTGGGGTCCCGACTGGACTGACCCATGTGCGTGGCAGCTACGGCCCATTCGCGCCCGAGCTGAAGCGGGTGACTTCTCGGCTGGTTAACAACGGGCTGATAAGAGAGGAGCAGCGAGGCCGCGCTTTCACCATTGTCCCCGGCCCCACCTTCGGGGACGCGCAGGTGGCCTTCCAGGCTCAATTGGCCGCATGGAGCGGCGCGATCGACCGACTAACCGATCTTTTCCTACGAATGAGAACCCAGCAAGCTGAGGTCGCTGCCACAGTCCACTTTGCGGCGCGCGAGCTCGCGGCAGATGGACGCAAGCACTCGGAGATGGAGGTTTTAAGGGCTGCTGCCGAGTGGAAGCAGCGACGGAGACCACCCATCCAGAACACAAAGTTTGCCGAAGCGATCCGCAGCCTCAACCTGATTGGCTGGCTCGAGTTGGAGCCAAGCGAAGATTTGCCTTTGCCCTTCAACGAGCGGAATGTTGCCTGAGGGTTCGGGCCGCCTGATGTTCAGTAGCGCGCGCTCAAGGGACATTTTCGGGCGCGCTCGAGAACCCAGCCGCATGTGAAGCAGGCAGTGGGGGTGTTGTGAAAGACGCTCCGTATCGCAAAAAGCTCATCGAGGTGGCCCTGCCCCTGGAGGCGATCAACCGCGAGTCGGCCCGCGAGAAGTCGATCCGACATGGGCACCCCTCGACGCTGCACTTGTGGTGGGCGCGCCGGCCGCTGGCCGCCTGTCGAGCGGTGCTGTTCGCCTCGCTCGTGGATGACCCCTCCAGCCATCCGGAGCAGTTCCCCACCGAAGAGGCTCAGGAGGCGGAGCGCCAGCGGCTCTTCCGCATCATCGAGCAGCTGGTGAAGTGGGAGAACACCACCAACGAGCAGGTGCTCGCCGCGGCCCGGGCCGAGATCCAGAAGGCGACCGACGGAAACCCACCGCCGGTGCTGGATCCCTTCTGCGGCGGCGGATCGATCCCGCTGGAGGCGCAGCGCCTGGGGCTGGAAGTGCACGCCAGCGACCTCAACCCGGTCGCGGTGCTCATCACGAAGGCGCTGATCGAGATCCCGCCCCGCTTCGCGGGCCAGCCGCCGGTGAACCCGGAGGCAAGGCGCAAGATCGGCCACGCCGACGGCTGGCGGGGCGCGCAGGGATTGGCGGAGGACGTGCGCTACTACGGGAAATGGATGCGCGATGAGGCCGAGCGGCGTATTGGTCACCTCTACCCGAAGGTGAAGCTGCCGCCGGAGCAGGGCGGCGGCGAGGCGACGGTGATCGCCTGGCTCTGGGCGCGCACCGTGCGCTGCCCCAACCCGGCGTGCGGCGCCGAGATGCCGCTGGTGCGCTCCTTCTGGCTCTCGACCAAGAAGGGGAAGCAGGCCTGGGTAGAACCCATCTTCGACAGGGCAGCGAAAACGGTCCGATTCGAGGTTCGGACGGGGCAGGGGGTCGCACGGGCGGGAACGGTTGGGCGCCAGGGTGCGACGTGCTTGGTATGCGGCACGTCTGCCTCCCTGGCATACGTTCGGTCAGAGGCGCAGGCTAGCCGCATGAGATCCACGCCCCTGGCAACGGTTGCCGAGACGAGACGCGGGCGGGCTTTCGTCGCAACTGACAGCGACCACGTTGCAGTGGCCCGCAGTGCGAAGCCAAAGTGGAGGCCCGAAGAACTTGTGACGACGCCGAGTCACGATGTGGACCGGTTGCCCATGTACGGGATGAAGACGTGGGGCGAGGCGTTCACCCCCCGCCAGCTCGTGGCCCTCACCACGTTCTGCGATCTGGTGGGGGAGGCGCGCGAGCGAGCGCGCGCGGACGCCCTCGCGGCGGGCCTGCCCGACGATGGCGTGCCCCTAAACGACGGCGGCGCGGGCGCGGCCGCCTACGCAGATGCGGTGGCGACGTATCTGGCGTTTGCCCTGGACCGCAGCGCGGATCGCGGTTCCACAATATGCACTTGGGACAGCAGCCCGAAGATGGAAGCGCTCAGGGCGACATTCGCCCGCCAAGCCATCCCTATGACGTGGGACTTTGCCGAAGGCAATCCGTTCAGCGAGTCCTCAGGTAACTGGGTAAACAATGTCGAATGGACGGCGACGTGCCTCGGGCGATCACCTTGTCGCGTGCTGGCGAGCGTCCGGCAATCGGACGCCGGGCGGACTGTGGATGCACCGCTAAGCCGCCTGGCGTGCACCGATCCCCCCTACTACGACAACATCGGCTACGCGGATCTAGCAGACTATTTTTATGTCTGGCTTCGACGGTCAGTCGGCGCCCTCTACCCTGACTTATTTGGCACCTTGCTGACCCCCAAAGCCGAGGAACTGGTGGCCAGCCCATACCGCTTCGTGGGCAACCGGGACCAGGCGGCGGAATTCTTCGAGCAGGGGCTCACCGCCACCTTCCAACGCATGCGCGATGCGCAGCATCCCGACTACCCGCTGACCGCGTTCTATGCCTTCAAACAGGCCGAAAGCGAAGATGACAGCGGTCGTAACGGCGGAGCCACGGTCTCCTCAACGGGCTGGGAAACCATGCTCGAAGGCCTGATGAAGGCCGGCTTGGTGATCACAGGGACCTGGCCCGTCCGCTCAGAGCTCGCTACCCGCAACGTGGGGCGTGGTACAAACGCACTCGCCTCATCCATCGTCCTGGTCTGCCGGCCCAGGCCCGACTCGGCCCCGGTCACGAATCGCCGCGAGTTCCTGGCCGAGCTGAAGCGGGAGCTCCCTCCGGCGCTGAGGATGTTGCAACGGGAGGGAATCGCGCCCGTGGACCTGGCCCAGGCCGCCATCGGGCCGGGCATGGCCGTATTCTCGAGGTACCACCGGGTGCTGGAGGCCGACGGCTCGGCCATGCCCGTCCGCACGGCGCTGGCGCTCATCAACGAGGCCCTCGACGCGGTGCTCGCGGAGCAGGAGGGTGAGTTCGACGCCGAGACGCGGTGGGCGGTGGCCTGGTTCGAGCAGTTCGGTGCCAACGAGGGGGCCTTCGGCGTGGCGGAGACGCTCTCCAAGGCCAAGAACACCGCCCTGAACGCCCTGGTCGAGGCTGGCATCGTTCAGGCGCGCCAGGGCCGGGTGCGGCTGTTGCGGCGCGACGAGCTGCCGGCCGACTGGGATCCAATAAGGGATCGGCGGGTGACCATCTGGGAAGTCACCCAGCACCTAATCCGCCGGCTGGAGGACGGGGGCGAGCAGGCCGCGGCCCGCCTGCTCGCCCAGGTGGGCGGCCTGGGCGAGGCTGCGCGCGACCTGGCCTATCGCCTCTACGTGGCCGCCGATCGCAAGAAGTGGGCCCAGGAGGCGCTCGGCTACAACAGCTTGGTGGTGGCGTGGCCGGAGGTCCGCCGCCTGGCGGGAGCCAGTGGCCGGCCGGAGCAGGGCGAGCTGCTGTGAGCTGGGGGACCCATCAGCGCAGGCCGTGCCGCTCGATGAGGCGCACCAGCCCCGCCCGCCCCACACCGGTCTGCTTGGGACCCAGGAGCCGCGCCAGGGTGTTGGGATGCATCGAGCCGGTCTTGGTTGGGACCACGGCGACGCGCCGTCTCCCGCCGATCGCCTTCCCGAGCGCGACCCCGTGCCGGGAGCGGCGCTGCTCCTCCCAGCCGTCCAGGGTCAGCAACCGGATGAGCTGGCTGCCAGTGAGCGCGGGAAGCTCGTCCGCCATCCCATATGGGCTATGCCGCGCGCGCCAGGGGCACCTTGTGCGGGTGCACGAATGTGCCCTCGTCCAGCGGCAACGCCAGCTGGATCACCTTCGGCGCCGCGTCCGCCCCGTAGAAGGGAATCCCGTGCCGTTGAAAGAATCGTTCGCGCTCTCCCGCCTCCTCGAGCGCGTTGAGGTGGAGAACCACGAGGTCGACCAGCTCGGCGTGGACCCGCGCGAGGCTGGAGCCGTCTGTGGCCGTCCCCAACTCCCGGCACTCCCCAGTCCAGACGTCGTCCCCCTGGTGCCGGAAGACGAGGGTCACAACCGCGAAGCCTTCGACCGTAGAACGCGCGGCGGCTCGCCCCCGGGGCACATCGAGGCGCCAGGTTCCCGGCATTCCTGCCCTCCACCACGTATCGTCGCGCAGCCAGATCGAGAAGCGCTTGAGTATACGAGATGCCCGCCGCGGCTGCTTCCCATGTTGATCCTTGCGGCGGGGTCCGGATACGGGAGGTGAGCCATGGCGATGAGTAACCGCGACCGGGTTGGGCGGGCGCTGGAGCTGCTTCAGGGCGGGCTCGAACCCTACGTCCGTCGCGAGATGCAGGCGGTCTTCAAGCAGGGGTGGCTGGAGGCAGCACAGCAGGCCATTGCCCGGAGCGGCTCGTCCGCGAACTTTGATGCGCAAAGGGGCAGCGGCGACGTGCAGGCCCTGCTCGTCCTCATGCGCGAGCAGTGGCGCGAGGTCTTCGGCAAGAAGCTCGGCCAATTCGAGCGCAACTTGGTTCACGAGCTGCTCACGACGCGCAACGAGTGGGCCCATCAGAAGTCGTTCAGCCCCGACGACGCGCTCAGGGCGCTCGACAGCGTGAGCCGCATGCTGAGCGCCATTTCAGCGCCGGAGGCGGCGGAGCTGGACCGGCTCAAGCAGGAACAGATCCGCGTGCAGTACGAGGCCCAGCCCCGGCGCGAGGCCCGGCGGGCCGCCACCCTCCCCCTCGGCGGGCAGCCCTCTGGCGACCTTCGCCCATGGCGCGAGGTCATCACGCCGCACCCCGACGTGGCCTCGGGCCGCTATCGGCAGGCGGAGTTCGCGGCGGACCTGGGCCAGGTGCACCGCGGCGAAGGGCTGCCGGAGTATGCCGAGCCGCGCGAGTTCTTCCAACGGACTTTCCTCACTCAGAGCTTGCGCCAGCTCCTCACCGACGCTCTCCGGCGCCTGGGCGGAGGTAGCGGCGGGGACCCGGTCGTGGACCTGCAGACCAACTTCGGTGGGGGTAAGACCCACTCGATGCTGGCTCTCTACCATCTCTTCTCGGGCGCGCCGGCGGGCGAGCTTCCCGGCGTCGCGCCCTTGCTGGTCGAGGCCGGGGTCGAGCGCCCGCCCGCCGCCCACCGCGCCGTCCTGGTAGGCACCGCCTTGTCCCCGTCCAATCCCAGACGGAAGCCCGATGGGACCGTTACCCGAACCCTGTGGGGCGAGATGGCGTGGCAGCTCGGCGGCGCGGACGGCTACGGGCTTGTCGCGGACGCCGACCAGAAGAGCGTCAGCCCCGGATCGGACGCGCTGCGCGATCTGTTCGAGCTGTTCGCGCCCTGCCTGGTCTTGATCGACGAGTGGGTGGCCTTCGTGCGCCAGCTCGAGGGGGTGGAGGGACTCCCGGCCGGTTCATTCGAGGCCAATCTCACCTTCGCTCAGGCGCTGGCCGAGGCGGCCCGCCAGGCGCCCCAAACTCTGGTCGTGGCCGCCATTCCCTCGTCCGACGTGGAGGTTGGCGGCGAGGCGGGCAAGCGGGCCCTGGAGCGAATCAGCAACATCTTCCGCCGACTGGACGCCCCGTGGCGCCCCGCGTCAACCGAGGAGGGGTTCGAGATCGTGCGGAGGAGACTCTTCGAGCCGATCGCCGATCCGAGCCAGAGTGCGCAGCGCGATGCCGTGGCAAAGGCGTTCTCCCAGCTGTATCGGAAGGAGACCGGCGAGTTTCCCGCCCACTGCCGCGAAGCCGCCTACGAGCAGCGCATCGTCCAGGCCTACCCGATCCATCCCGAGCTGTTCGACCGGCTGTTCGGCGATTGGTCGGCGCTCGACCGCTTCCAGCGAACCCGAGGGGTGCTGCGACTCATGGCGGCCGTGATCCATGCGCTCTGGGAGCGCCAGGACGCCAACCTCCTGATCCTTCCGGGGACCATACCGATCGAGGAGGCCGAGATCCACAACGAGTTCCGCCAGTACCTGGAAGAGCCGTGGGACCCGGTGATCGAGACCGACGTGGACGGGCCGCAATCGGTGGCCCTCGCGCTCGACGCCGAGAACCCGAACCTCGGTCGTTATTCCTCCACCCGCCGGGTGGCGCGGACGATCTTTCTGGGCTCGGCGCCAAAAGGGCCGGACTCGCCGAACCGCGGCCTCGAGGACCGGCAGATCAAGCTGGGAGCGGTGCAGCCCGGAGAGAGCCCGGCCATTTTCGGGGACGCTCTGCGGCGGCTCACCGACCGGGCCACCCATCTGTACGTGGACAATCAGCGCTACTGGTTTGCTCGTCAGCCCAGCGTGACCCGCCTTGCCCAGGATCGGGCCGAGCAACTCTCGCGCGATGCGGTGCTGGCGGAGATCCGCGCGCGGGTGCGCGCGCAACGCGGGCAGCGCGGCGATTTCGCGAGCGTGCACCCCTGTCCCGCGTCGCCAGCCGACGTACCCGATGAGCAGTCGGCCCGACTCGTGATCCTGGATCCGGACCATCCGCATGTGCCACGCGGGGCCGAAAGTCCAGCCCGGGCGGCGGCCACCCGGATCCTGGACTCCAAGGGGACCGGTCCCCGCGATCACCGGAACATGCTGGTGTTCCTCGCGCCCGATCGGGCTCGTTTGGCCGAGCTGGAGACGGCGGTGCGTCAGTACCTGGCCTGGAAGTCCATCGACGATCAGCGGGAGGAGTTAAATCTGGATGTCTTCCAGGCCGGCCAGGCGGCCAGCAAGCGCCAGCAGGCCGATGAGACGGTGGATACCCGCCTCCCAGAAACCTACAGTCTGGTTCTCGTTCCGGAACAGCAAGCGGGGGAGAGTGAGGTCACCTGGCAGGAGACCGGGCTTAAGGGGGGCGAGGCGCTCGCCGTTCGGGCGAGCCGCAAGCTCAAGGCCGGCAGCCTGCTGTTCACCGAATACGGATCGGCGCTGCTGCGCATGGAGCTGGATCGGGTGCCATTGTGGCAGGGCGATCACGTCGGTATCCGCCAGCTGTGGGACTACTTCACGAAGTACCTGTACCTCCCCAGGCTGAAGGACGAGCAGGTGCTCTTGCAGTGCATCGCCGACGGCGCCGCATCGCTGACTCCCGAGACCGATGGCTTCGCCTATGCCGAGGCCTGGGACGAGGCCCATGGGCGCTACGCCGGCCTCCGCCTCGGGCGCGTCGGAAGCGTCCTCATGGACGGGCGCAGCCTGATTGTGAAGACCGAGGCCGCCCGCCGCCAGCTGGATGCCGAGGAGACTGCCACGCCCCCAACACCCGGAGGGGCCTCAGGAAGATACCCGCCGGGGAAGGAGAACGGCGCCGAGGGCCAGATCAGGGACGGCGAGGCGGCCGTCGCACCACCACCGGCCAAGGTGCTGAGGCGGTTTCACGGCACGGTGCAATTGGACGCCACCCGTCTCGCACGCGACGCCGGCACCGTGGCCGAGGAGGTGGTCCAGCACCTCAGTGGAATCGTCGGCTCGAAGGTCACCATCACCGTTGAAATCGAAGCCGAGATCCCCGACGGGGCCTCCGATCACGTCGTGCGGACCGTCAGCGAGAATGCGCGGACGCTGAAGTTCACAAGCTTCGGCTTCGAGGAAACGTAGACTCTTCTTCGAGCGAAGCCGGCCTCCGACCGCTACAGGATCTCGAGGTCCTTCTCCCCGCACGTCGGCGCTGTGGCGGAAGGCGCGGTCGCACAGGCGTACAGCGCGTGGCGACCGGGCGAGAGGGAGCCGGCCGGCACCATGAACCAGAAGCCGGTTCGGTCGATGGCCTTCAGCCGGCCGTAGAAGTCGGCCACGTCCGGGCGCTTGAACCCGTTTCGCGCCTGTGCGAGGAATCGGCCGACGCCCGGCGGCCCGTCCGCGTAGATCTTCACCTCTGGCGTCGGCTGACGGTACCTGGACACGAGGTCAGGCGCGAATGGCCGCCACGCTGGCTGCCCCTCCACCAGGCTCCATCCGGCCACCTCGATCGCCTCGCCCCCGTGGCGGGCGTTCGACGGCCTGTCCATCTGCACCATGATCCGCTCCGCAGTGGGGCCGTAGTGGCGCGGTATCTCGAAAAACACGAGGCCGATGAGGTTCAGACCGACGAAGGCGAGGACGCCCATGCTCGGGACCCAGCGGAGCAAGCGGCTCAAGTCGGAGAACGCGAACCAGCCGCGCGCGACGATCAGCGCGAGCGGGATGAGGGCGGGGAACAGGTACCGCCCCTGGGGCGAGTATTCGCCGTAGACGTTGACGACCATGTCCAGCGCGATCGTGCTGGCGATGATGGCCAGCGCGACCGCCGCGGCCGCCAGCCGCGGGCGCTCCGGTCGACCCTTTCGCAACGCGACGAGAACGCCGATGACCCCGACCGCCGCGATGCCCGCGACAAGCCAGTAGTACGGCGCGTCAAGAAAGATGGCCATAAACCCGAACCCGGCGACAAAGCTCTTCAGCGTCATCTCCCAGAAGTTCGTCTGGGTGGACAGGGTGAGGAGCGTCACGCCGTGGTCGATCGGCACGAAGAGCGTATTTCCGCCCGCGGACGCCTTCGCATCGGCGATGACCTGGCCCGGGATCACCTCTTCGTACAGGGCGATGTTCCGAACGAACCACCAGCCGCTGGTGGCGGCGGTCGCCGCGGCAAGCGCGAAGAGGCGCATGCCGAGCGAGCGGCCCTCCCGAATCGCCAGAAGCGCGGCCGTTCCAAAGCCGATGGCGGCCACGCCGTAGAACGTGTACTTGGTGATGAGGAGCTCGCCCGCGAGCAGGCCGACCCCTGCGAGCGTGCGCGCACGGGCTCCGGATTGCCATGCGCAGATGAGCAGGCCGAGCATCGCGGCGGTCTCCAGGACGGCCAGGGCGTCGTTATTGACATACGCGGCCGTAAACGTGAGCTGCGGCAAGAACCCGACGAGCATGGCGGTGGTGATGGCGATCGCCCGAGAATCGGGGAAGAGGCGGCGCGCGATCCAGTACGTTAGGGCGACCGTGCCGATGTACGACGCCAGAGAAGCGTATCGGGCTGCCCACATCGCCTCCTCCCGGGTCAGCCAACCGACGCCTGCGTCGACCATGTAGGCGAGCGGCGGGTACGCCGCGTACGTCTCGACGGCGCCGGAGGGGGTGGCAATCAGCCAGAGGTCATCCGGCGAAAAGACCGGAAGTCGGCCGTGGTCGCTGATGAAGCGCACGATCTGGAAGTGGGCGCCTTCGTCGGGCGCCTTGTGGAAGGGAATCGTGTACAGCCAGAGGAGGGCGGTCGCGCCGGCGATGCAGAGGATGGCGACGAGGACCGCCGTGTCCGTCTTCCGCCATCGCGCCATGCCGTATCCTTAGCGGTGTGCTGAGAAACACGCGGGACCGCTCGCGTCCCGTCAACCTCTCTCGGGGCAGGCCTCCCGCCGCTCAGAGAGGGCCTTCGGCTGCATCGCCGATCCCCGCGGGCCGCCAGCGTGAAAGATTACCGAGTGGCGCAGCGTTGTACAAGGTGAGTGCAGAGCGAGAGGAGCATCGGTGAACGAAGAACTGATTGACGTCGTGATCGTCGGAGGCGGTCCGGCGGGCCTCACGGCCGGGCTGTACGCGGCGCGGGCAAACCTCCGGGCGGTGCTGCTGGAGAAGCTACTTCCCGGCGGCGAGCTGCTCAATACGGACCTCATCGAGGACTATCCGGGCTTCGTGTCGACCACGGGCCGGGAGCTCGCGGAGAAGATGGAGGAGCACGCACGGACATTCGGGCTCCAGATCGAGCAGGGGACCGTGCAGCGTATCACGCGCGGGAACGACATCTTTACGACGACGACCGAAGAAGGCCCATCGTATCGCTCGCGAACGGTGATCATGGCGGCCGGCGGCGTGCCGAAGAAGCTCGAGGTGCCGGGCGAGGAGCTGCTCGCCGGGCGTGGCGTCTCCTACTGTGCCGTGTGCGATGGGCCACTGTTCCGGAACAAGGTTGTCGCTGTCGTCGGCGGCGGCGATTCGGCGTTCCAAGAGGGGATTTATCTGACTCGGCACGCGTCGAAGGTGTACCTCATCCACCGGCGCGACGAGTTTCGAGCCCAGCCGATCCTGCAGGAAAAAGCCCGCGAAAACGAGAAGATCGAGTTCATCACGAGCGCGGTGGTCGACGAGATCGGCGGCACGCAGACCGTGGAGTGGGCGACCATCCGCAACCTCAAGGACGGGAGCCAGCGGCGCCTGCCCCTCGATGGCGTCTTCGTCTTCATCGGGTTCAGCCCAAATAGCGGGCTCTTCGAAGACCACCTGGACCACGACGAGCAAGGATTCCTGATCACCAACGAGCGGATGGAAACCCGCGTGCCGGGCCTCTACGCGGCCGGCGACGTCCGGTCACAGCTCGCTCGCCAGATCACGACGGCGGTGGGCGATGCGACGACCGCCGCGATCGCGGCCGAGCACTACATCGAGGACCAGGTGTTCCGGGCGGAACGTGTCCGAGTTTAGCCCCGTCCCGCCGATTCAACCCGTCGCGGACGCGGCGTTCGCCGAAGACCTCCCGCGCGAGCTGCGTGACAAGTCTCTGATCTCACGAGCGACAGAGGAGGCGCTGCGGTTCACGCGAAAGGGCTTCGCGCGGGTCCTGGAGTTCGCGCCGACCAAGCTCAATTTCTCATGGATCACCGACGAGCTAGCGGTCGGTGGCGCTTTTCGGCGGTCGGACATTCCCAAGCTCGGGCGCATCGGGGTCAGCGCGGTCGTCGACTGCCGGGCCGAGGCGTGCGACGACGAGGAGGCGCTTCGTCGCCAAGGGATGGATTTCCTCTGGCTCCCCGCTCCGGATACCCACGAGCTGAGCCAGTCCTCACTGGACGCCGGGGTCGAATGGGCCACCGATCAGATCCAGCGGGGCCGGCGCGTCTACGTTCACTGTTTGCACGGCGTGGGCCGCGGCCCCTTATTGGGCGCCTGTGTTCTCGTCTCGTCGGGATATTCCGCGGTGGATGCGCTTCAGCTCATCAAGGCGCGCCGCTGGCAAGCATCACCCAACGAGGAGCAGGTGGAGGCGCTGGTGACCTTTGCGCGTCGCCACGGCGCGATGGGGCGGACGTAGCAGGCCGTTACAGCTCTTCGCGGAGAATCGCCGCGTAGACGTCCGCGTCGACGTTGCCGCCGCTCACGATGCACCCGATCCTCTGCCCCGCGAATCGCTCGCGGCACACCAGCGCCGCCCCGAGCGCAAGCGCGCCGGTCGGCTCCGCCTTCACGTTGGCGGTGCGAAACAGCAGGCGCGTGGCGTGGGCGATCGTCGCCTCGGGTACCTCGACGATCTCGTCGACGCCCCGTTGAACGATGGGCCATGTGACGGCCCCCAGCGAGAGGGTGCGCGCCCCGTCGGCGATGGTGGGCGGCTCCTCGTCGTTTGCGATCAGCGTTCCGGATCTGAAGGACCGGGCAGCATCGTTGGCGATGGCCGGCTCAGCGCCCACGATTCGCGTTCGGCTCCCCAGCACGTCGCGCGCCGTCACAATGCCGGAGATCAGCCCCCCACCGCCGACCGGCACGAGTAGCGCACCCAGGTCGGCGACCTGCGCCAGCACGTCCCGCCCGAGGGATGAGTTCCCCGCCACGACGCGGAGGTCGTCGAAGGCTGGCGCGTAGAAGCTACCCGGCTGCTGCTCCATGACCTCCTGTACGCGGTCCAGGCGACGCACCGTGGCCGTATCGATGAGATCGACCTCGGCGCAGTTTCGGCGCACGGCCTCGATCTTGACGCGAGCGGAGGTGTTGGGCATCACGACGGTGCAGTGCTTTCCCAGCATCCGCGCGGCGAGGGCCACCGCCTGGCCGAAGTTTCCGGAGGACGCGCTCACGATCCGCTCGGCGGACACGCTCCGCAGGAGATTGTAGGCGCCGCGGAACTTGAACGAGCCGGTTCGCTGAAAGGTCTCGCAGGCCAGCGTTACGTGGGCGCCGACCGCCTCGTCGAGGGCGCTACTGTGGAGCAGCAGCGTCGGCATGACGATGGACCCAAGGCTCGCCCAGACCTCGCGAACGTATTCGGCCGTCAGGCGATCGTGGCTGGCATCGGTCACAGTGGAGCCAGGACCTTGCCCGGGTTCATGATGTTCGTTGGATCGAGGAGCTGTTTGATGCCCCGCATCGTCGCCAGGGCGAGGGGATCGAGGTTCTCGACGAGATACTCCCGCTTCATGATGCCGATGCCGTGCTCGCCCGAGATCACACCTCCCATCTCGATAGCGAGACGGAAGATCTCGTCAGCGGCCGCGAGCGTTCGCCTCGTCTCGTCCTCGTCTCGGAGATCGACGAGGAGGTTCGGGTGAAGATTGCCGTCGCCGGCGTGCCCGAAAATAGCGATGGTCACGTCGTGCTCGGCGCCAATGTCGCGAATGCGCTCGACGGCCTCAGGGATCTTGCTGCGCGGGACGGCGATGTCCTCGCCCAGGCGATTCGGCCGCAGCTGGCCGAACGCGGCGGCCACGGAGCGCCTGGCGTTCCAGAGACCGTCCGCCTCGGCGGCGTCGCGGGCGAGCCGCACGCTGATCGCTCGTTCATTGCAGATGGCCGCCACTTCGTCGGCCTGTCGCGGCACCACCTCCTCGTCCCCATCGATCTCGATGAGAATCAGGGCGCCCGCGTTCGTGTTGATCCCTGCCTTCAGGTACTCCTCGACGAGGGTCAGGGTCGTTCGGTCCATCAGCTCCATCGCGCACGGGACGATGCCCGCCCCCAGCACGTCCGTCACGCTGTTGGCAGCCGCGGAGACGTCTGCGAAGTCCGCCATCACCGTACGCCGGGCGCGCGGCACGGGGATGAGTCTGAGGGTGCCCTCGGTGATGAGGCCGAGCGTCCCCTCAGATCCCACGAAGAGGTGGGTCAGGTCGTACCCGCTGGAATTCTTCGCGGTACGCGCGCCGGTTCGCATGATCTCTCCGCTGGGGAGCACGACCTGGAGGCCGAGCGCATAGTCGCGGGTCGTTCCATACTTCAGGCAGCGCGGACCGCCGGCGGACGTCGAGAGGTTGCCCCCGATGGTGGACTGCTTCAGGCTCGCCGGGTCGGGCGGGTAGAAGAGACCCTCCCGCTCGACCGCCGCCTGGAGGGTGGCGGTGACCACGCCCGGCTGCGTGACGACGGTCATGTTCACCCGGTCGATGTCGAGAATGCTGTTCATCCGCGTCATGTTGACCACGATGCCGCCGAAGAGGGGGACCGAGCCGCCCGCGAGCCCGCTCGCCGCGCCCCGGGGTACGATGGGGATCCCCTCGTCCCGGGCGACGCGCACGGTCGCGGCAACTTCCTCGGCATTGAGAGGCGTGACGGCGATCTGCGGCCGCCCGACGATCCAGGTTCCATCGTACGAATAGACCACCATGTCCTCTGGCGCCATCGTCACCCGGTCGGGTGCGAGCGCCTGCTCGAGTGCACGGTGGGCGCGCTCGACGTCGCCGGCCATCACCCTCTCATCCTTCCACGCCGCTCGCCCGCCTTTTCGGTCGGAGACGGCGAATGAAGTCATGCTGAGCGCAGCGCAGCATCGCTGTCAAACGAGACCCCTCGGGCCGCGCCCTCGGGATGACCGTCTCGCCCAAGCCCGGAGCGTACGGCCCGGGCGTCACTGGAAGGGATCATCCCGCTTCTCGCGCCGGTTTTCAAGCGAACGATTCCATCATTACCCTAAGATGTCGACACACAACGTGCGCGGAGGAGGACTGGTGGAAGCGGAGCAGCGGCTCGCAGCGCTCGGACTTCAATTGCCGGAGGCCCCGGAGGCCATTGCGAACTACGTCGGGGCGGTGCGAACGGGCAATCTGCTGTTCTTATCTGGACGCGGACCGCGGCGCGATGGCAAATTCGTCTCCATCGGCAAGCTGGGGCAGGAGATCACGATCGAGCAGGGATATGAGGCGGCCCAGCTCACGATGCTGAACCTCCTGGCGACCCTGAAGTCTGAGCTGGGGGACCTCGATCGAGTCAGCCGAGTCGTCAAGCTGACCGGAATGGTGAATGCCGTTCCCACCTTCACCGACCACCCGCAGGTGATCAACGGCGCCTCGGACCTCCTCGTCAGGGTCTTTGGCGACAAAGGCCGGCACGCGCGAGCGGCGTTCGGCGTTGGCTCGCTCCCGCTGAATACGTCGGTCGAGATTGAGATGGTGGTCGAGGTCGCATAGCGCGTTCACGACCCACAAACGTGGCCTCCTCGTCTGGCAGGCCGGAGATCCCCGCCCTGCCAGAGCGGCGCAGCTGTGGCAATGGCGAAGCTCATACCATCCGACACCCCAGGTTCGTCTTGGACGCTACGCGAAGGGCGGCAGCAGCTCCGCCACGTCTGCGAGGCTCTCTTTCACGCCGACCTGGTTGTCGGGAGGCCCCGAGAAGCGGACCACGGTCTGGGCGCCGGGCTGCTGGTAAATGAACGCCACGTTGGCGAGGTTGATCCATGTGGGGGCGCCGTTCACCATCGTGAGCTTGATGAAGTACGGATCACCCACGCGCGCCTCCCCGCTGTCAGGTCAGCACAGTATGGCACGCACGAGCGCCCTGCGACAGGGCCTGTCCCGAGCGAATGAAAAGGGCTCGGGGCGAACGGATTTTCAGCGCGAGCGCCCTTCGATCGAGGCGAACGGGATCTTCAACGCGACCGGATTTTGCGCGGCCCGCTAAGGACCCAGCGACTTCGGGGTCTCGTAGGCCTCGGCCAGCAGATCCACCGGGTGCACGACCGCGACGTCGAGCCCGCGCTCGCGGGCGCCCGCGATGAGCTGCAGGAGGCACCCCGGATTCGCCGCGGCCACAGCCTCGGCACCGGTGGCCGCGACGTTCCGAAGCTTGCGATCCAGGATCTGCTCGGCCCGCTCCGGATGCGTCAGGTTGTAGACGCCCGCGCTGCCGCAGCACCAACTCGCCTCACGCATCTCGACGAGGGACAGACCCGGGATGCCGGCCATGACGGTGCGCGGCTGCCGCGAGACCCCCTGCGCGTGGCAGAGGTGGCACGCCTCGTGATAGGTCACCTTCTTCCGGACCTCGGCCAGGGGCTCGCGCAGCGGGATCGCGGCGAGAAATTCGGTCACGTCGCGAACGCGGCGGCTAAAAGACTCCGCACGGGCCGAGAACTCCGGATCGTCGCGGAGCAGCTCCGCGTACTCCTTGGTTTGCGCGGAGCACGCCGCGCAGTCGGCGACCACGTAGTCGACGGAGTAGCGCTCGAAAAGCTCGACGTTGTGGCGCGCCAGCCGCTTGAGGGTGTCGACGTCGCCCTCCCCCGCGTGCGGGGCGCCGCAGCACTTCTGCGCCTTCGGCAGCACGACCTCGCACCCATTCTCCGAGAGGATCCGAACGGTGCGCGCGCTCGTCTTGGCGAACACGAGGCTCATGACGCACCCGAGAAAGAAGCCGACGCGGTAGCGGCGCTCGCCCACGGCCGGAGTAACCTCGGGCAGCGCGCGCCGCAGCGGGGTTCGCGGGAGCGGCGGCAACAGGCGCTCCATCGATCGCAGGCTTCGCGGCAAGAGCCGGACCAGCCCGGATCGGCGGACGAGCCACTGGATCCCAAGCCACTGGTAGAGTCGCAGCGGCCAGACCGCCGCCTCGAGCCAGTCGGGGCGGGTCATCACCTGACTGAGGACGAACCGCTTCGGCCAGGGTTGCCGCCGGCCGCGCTCGATCACCGCGCGCATGCGCACGACCTGCTCGCCCACGCGCACGCCGGAGGGGCACACGCTCTGGCAGGCGCGGCAATCGAGGCAGTGATACATGTGCTCGGCCACGACGGCGCTCAGGTCAATCTGCCCCTCGTCGACGGCGCGCATGAGCTGGACCCGACCACGCGGGGACTGCACCTCAATAGCGTCCGTGGCATACGTGGGACACACGGCCGAGCATGCCGCGCACTTCACGCATGAGAGCAGGTTGTCGTAGTCGGGAGCGTCGCCGCCGCGAAAGTGCGGCTCACCGTGATAGACCGGCGGCGTCGGGATGCGGTGGTGCTCCACGCGCGGATTATACGAGTCGGTCGCTATACTGCCGGTGACTGACTCGAGAGGGGAGGCGTCAATGCCGACATGCTGGTGTCTCGTCACCTCACCGGACAACATCGCCAAAACGCGCGAACGAAACTTCACGATCCAGGGGATCAAAAAGGGCCATCGGAAGAAGGCGGAGAAGATGCAGCCGGGCGACCGCGTCGTCCTCTACGCGACGGGTCTGCAGGCATTCGCCTTCACCGCCACCATTACCTCCCGCTATTTCGAGGACCACACGCCCATCTGGACCAGCGACAAGCCCGGGGAAGACTATCCGTTTCGGTTCTCCATCAAGCCGGACGTCGTCCTCGACGAGGACGACTACGTCCCAGCGCGGCTCCTCGTCGAGCAGATGGAATATGCGCGGAAGTGGCCGCCTCAGCACTGGCGGCTCGCCTTCCAAGGGAACGTGCACGTCCTGCCCGAGACGGACTTCGCCCTCATCGAGGAGACGATGGCGCAGGGCGCCCGGGAGCCGTCGACCCCCTGAGAGCGGATGCTAGAATCTGGCCGAGACCCCGATCGGAGAATTGTGTGGCGACCCGGCCGATCCTCACCCTCGAGAACCCGCGCCTCCGCATGAAGAGCGTCAAAGTCAAGCGCGTCGATCGATCGATTCAAACCCTCATCGACGACATGATCGAAACGATGCGCGCAGCGGAGGGGGTTGGGCTCGCAGCGCCCCAGGTCGGCGTACTGCTGCGCGTCATCGTCTGCGAATATGCCGACGAGGAGACCGAGGAGTTGCACCAGACCGTGCTGATCAATCCCGAGATCCTCGCCAAAGAAGGCGAGTGGATGGCCGAAGAGGGATGCCTCTCGATCCCCGGCTACGTCGGGACCGTTCCCCGCGCGGTGCGCGTCTCCGTCAAAGGGAAGGACCGCACCGGGAAGGACGTGCGCATCAAGACCGACGGGCCGCTCGCGCACATCCTCCAGCACGAGATCGACCACCTCGACGGGATCCTCTTCATCGACTATCTGAAGAGCCTCGACGAGCTGCGCGAAGTCGAGCCGGGGTCGCGCCGGCGCCGTCGGCGCACGCCCCGCGTCCTGGACGAGGAAACCCCGCCGTCCGAAGAGCCTGAGACGGGCGCCGACCACCCCGAGGAGGGGAAAGCGCAGCCAGAATCAAACGCGGCCGGCCGCGCAGAGGCGAGCGCCACGGCATCGGGTTCGGCAGCGCCCTCCAGCGCCCGGGCCCGCGCAGGCGGTTCGGGTGGGCGAAGTCGCGCGCGCACCCGGTCGTGCTTCTGCGGGACATCGTGTGACGAGCGGGCGTGGACCTAACGTGCTGCCCCGAATCGGGATGGTCTGCAGTACCCTGGTGGCCGAGGATCGACCGCCAAGATTCGTGATCAACCAGGCCTATAGCCGAGCGATTGCCGCCGCTGGGGGCGTACCGCTCCTCATGCCGGCCCTCGCCGACGACCAGCCGCTGCGCGGGCTGTTCGACGCCATCGACGGGCTGCTCCTGCCCGGCGGGGCCGATCTGCAGCCATCGACCTATGGCGAATCGCCCCACCCGCTGCTCGGGGCCGTCGATCCGCCCCTCGACGACGCGGAGCTGCGCCTCGCGCGGTGGGCTCTCGAAGAAGAGAAGCCCGTCCTCGGCATCTGCCGCGGACAGCAGTGCCTGAACGTGGCGGCGGGCGGCGGGTTGATTCAGGACATTGCCAGCCAGGTCCCGAGCGCCCTCGTCCATCGAGTTGAGCCACGGTCGGCCATTGCGCATTCGGTCCGCGTTGTGGAGCCGGAATCGCGGCTGGGAGAGATCCTCGGACCTGGCGAGCTTCCCGTCAACAGCCTCCACCACCAGGCCGTCGGCGCGATAGCGCCGGGCTTCGAGGTCGTGGCCGTCGCGTCGGATGGCGTGGTCGAGGGGATCGAGCGGCCGGGCCACCCCTTTGCCCTGGCCGTTCAATTCCATCCGGAGGAGCTGGTGCCCGGCCACGCGGCCAGCGAGCGACTCCTGCGGCGGTTCGTGTTAGCCGCGGCCGCGCGGGCCAGCTGAACCCAGCGCGGCCTCGATCTCTGCCCGCGCATCCGTGTCGGTCTCGACGGCGAGCGCGCGATCGAGCGCCGTGCGCGCGTCATCCGCCAGCGGCTGAATCTGCCCCAGCGCCCACGCGGCGTGCCCGCGCACGACGGGGTCGGGGTCGCATAGCGCCTCGATCAGCGCCGGCGCCGCGCTCGGGTCCCGGGCGTTCCCGAGCGCGATCGCGGCGTTCCTGAGGATCCCACGACGCTTCGGTCTCGTGAGGGGTGTGCCGCGGAATCGATCGCGAAACGCGCGGTCGTCGAGGCGGAGCAGCCCGGGAAGGTCCAGCGTCTCGCCCGCGCCAACATCCGGCGCAAATTCTTCGTGCGACGAGGCCGACCGGGCCCGATTCCACGGGCAGACGTCCTGGCAGACGTCGCACCCGAAGACCCAGTCGCCCATCTGGGGCCGCAGCTCCCTGGGAATCCACCCGCGATGTTCGATGGTCAGGTAGGAGATGCACCGCGTCGCGTCCATGCGAAAGGCATCGGTGAGCGCACCGGTCGGGCACGCGTCGAGGCAGAGTCGGCAGGAGCCGCAGTCACGGGCGCCCACGGGATCTGGCTCCAGGTGCGCGGTCGTGAGGATCGCCGACAAGAAGACGAGGGAACCGTGCTGCCCGGTGAGCACACACGTGTTCTTGCCGATGAACCCCAGCCCCGCCCGTTCGGCCGCAGCGCGATCGACGAACGGACCCGTATCCACGAACCAACGGCACCGCGTGGCGGGACCGGTCTCGGCGACGATGGTGTCCGCGAGGGTCCGAAGCTTCGGCCGGATCACGTCGTGATAGTCGCGCCCCCAGGCGTAGCGCGCCACCCTGCCCCGACGCCCGTCGGGTACGAGCGCTGGCGGCTTTTGTGCGTATGCCACGCCGAGCGCGATGATGCTCTGCGCACCGGGCAGCAGCCGCTCCGGGTCGCACGAGAGGCGCACCCGGTCTGGACTGAACCAGCGCATCCCTTCGAGCCGCCCATCCCGCAGGCTCGCCAGCACGAGCTCGGCCTCCCGCGCGAACGGGCCGGCCGCGGCAAAGCCGACCAGGTCGAATCCCAGCGCCATCGCCCGCGCCCGAATCACGTCCGCGAGCGTCTCTTTTGCCGCCACTGGTGCCCTGCCACAAACCGGAATATGATTGCCACGATATCGCACGCGGCGAACGCCATGAGGAGCATCGATGGCCGAAGGTGGAGCACAGTCGCAGCAGCCCAACCCCCGTGATCAAATGATCGAACGTCAGATGTTTCGCAACAAGGGATGGCAGGTCGCCAGCATCGTCGAAAACGCTGTCACGGAGCGAAATGCCTTTGTCCCCCTCACCCAGCAGGATGAGTCCGCGGTGATCCTGAACTGCTATCAGCCCGGCCAGGCGGACGAAATGCACTGCCACCCCGGGGAAGAGCACACGTTTCTGGTCTGGCAGGGCAAGCTCCATCTGACAGGCGTGGAGTCAGGCGAGGACCTCGTCCTGGGCCCGGGTCAATTTGTTCACATCGACGCTGGCTACTATTACCGCCTGCACAATCCCGGTCCGGATCCGGCGGTGTACTGCCAGTTTCGAACCCTGCCGGCCCGCCCGCCGAAGCGGAGGATCGTTTTCTTCCGAGAGTCGGCCCGAGGCAAGCGCGCCGCGGCGGCGGAAGCGGCCGCGGAGAAGAGGGGCTAGCGCACCGACGGTTGTGCGATTCGGGCGCGTGAGCCGCCGCGGGCCGGCGCTCTCGCGGCCGGTAGGATAGTGCTCGCAGGTCCGGTAGCGGGGAAGGAGGGTCTCGTGTCCGCCAAACTGAAGCACATGGCGATCGTCAGCAACGATTTCCAGCGACTCGGCGCCTTCTATGCGACCCTGTTCGGCATGCGCATGGCCGAGACGCAGGCGGCGCGGGCCGTCACCGTTTCGGACGGCTACGTGGGGCTGAACATCAACCCGCGCAAAGCCGGACGCCAGGCAGGGCTGGACCATTTCGGATTCGAGGTGGAGAGCGTCGATGAGATTGCGTCGCGCCTCAGAGACGACTTTCCGACCGTCGAGCTGTTGAAGCGGCCCAGCAATCGGCCATTCGCCGGCATCAGCACGCATGACCCCCTCGGCAACGTGTTCGACCTGTCCCAGGAGGGAATGGAGAACCGCGGCGGGCTCTATGCCGAGAAGATCGACGCGCGAAATCCTCGCCGAATCAGCCACCTTCAGCTTCGCACGGTGGACCCCGCGCTCCTCGCTCGCTTCTATGCGGAGGTCTTCGACCTCACCCCATTGCCCAGGGATCCGGACGATCCGACCTACAGCCTGACGGACGGGACCGTCACCCTCGTGGTGGCGCCCTGGAAGATCTCCGACTTCGCTGGAACCGGCATCGAGCGCCCGGCGCTTGACCACATTGGCTTTGAAGTGGAGAGCCTCGCGCAGTTCGAGCGTGACCTCGACGCCATGGTTGCGGAGAACCCGGGTCTGGCGCCGTCACCCCTCCACGGATACGCGGAAGGCGAGGTGCGATACGAGCTGTTCGCGCGGTGCCGCCACGGGAGTTTCCATCTCGCGGATCCGGACGGCGTGCTCATCGACGTGAGCGAACGCTCAGATCTACCGCACGCTCGTTGAGCCGGACGGCCGCCGGCGACGTTCCGACAGCGGCGCGTCGGGTGGCGGGGCGCATCCGCGTGACCGGGACGGTCGCGGAACGAGATGAGATTGCGGCCCACCAGTGGACCCGAGCCGAATCGTCACGGTCCTGATCCTGGCGTTCGCCCTGTACGCCGGCTGGAGCTTTCTCCACGGGGGACGAGGACGCGTCTCCCTCTACGCAGTAGCCGCGTGCATCGCGGTCTCGCTTTTCGGGGCTTTGCCGGCGGCCGCGTTGCGTATGCGCGGGGCGGTGGAGGCCCTGACCCTCGCCGCGATCTCGCTGTCCCTCGCCGCCCTCGCCAGCACGCCTGGGCTCTGGGAAGCGCAGCTGCGCGCCGCGCGCGAGCACGCGCGAGTCTATCAGCGGTTTCGTCCCCGTGACTTCCTCTCGTGGCGCGGCTGGCTCAAGGTTGTGGATCGCATTGGCGCCCGCTCTGCCGCCATGGGATATTTCGGTGTCTTTGCCCTTGGAACCGTGGGGCAGCTCCTGGTCGCATGGCTGAGCGAGCCCCAGGTTGACCGTCCATTCTTCCTCGTCGCGCTGCTTGCGCCGCTCCTCTTCAGCGTCGTAAGCGCCATTTGGGTCTATCGCGCCGTACGCAGGGTGCTCCCGGGCGCCTGAGTCCGCGGAGGATGGAGGAACACTGTGCTGACGCCCGGCGAGTACTCGGACACCCTTCGGGCCCTCGGACGCTTTCTGGACGACATCAACGCGCATGCGATCCGAATTGTCGAGGGCCCCGAATCGATCGAGGTCTCCTGGGACGATGGCCGCGGGGCGCGCGCGACTCAGCACTACGATCGATCGGCCATCGAGGCGCTTCGAGCCGCAGCCCGCATGCACCGCGGCCTGGCCGAGGGCATGTTCCGTTATGGCTCAGCCGAGCTCCTGCGCACCGTGGGCCGGGATCTGGACCAGATGCGAGCCTCAGGTGTGACCATCGAAGAGACGGGCGCGGGTTTCGACGCTGTGGTAATGGTGGGAGAAACTATCGTTCGAGAAATGTACGGATACAGCGATCTCGTCGCGCGCGTTCAGGAGTATCATCGACAACACTTCTTCGAGCTTCGCGGCTCGTAGCGAGCAACGCGCGGCGTTACCTGCTACCATACTAGCGTTCTGTTACGTTATGTTACGATAGTGCGACCCTTGTGCGGGGGGATGGCCGGTGCCTCGTCGATTGGGGCCTCGATCCCGGCGAGTCTACGAAGAGATCCGCCGCAAGATCATCGATGAGGTGTGGCCGCCTGGCCAACAGCTCCCGAGCCATGCCGAGCTGAGCGTCGCCTTCGGGGTGGCTCCGATGACCCTCCGCCATGCGCTGACGGCCCTTGCCGACGACGGGTTCATCTCGCTCCAGCATGGACGGGGCACCTTCGTTCAAACCGGACCAAGTACCGAAGTCCTCGTGGTCGACGATGAGGCCGCGGTCCGTACGCTCCTCCGGGAGCACATCAAAGATTGTGGCTGCGGCGTCATTGAAGCCAATGGACCCGAAGCAGGCATCGCAGCCCTCGAGAGGAACCCCCGGATCGGCCTCGTCCTGAGCGACGTACGAATGCCGTCCACAACGGACGGCGTGGAATTCATTCGCACTGTGAGCAAGCGGTGGCCTAACCTGCCTATCGCCGCGGTGACCGCGTTCCCTGAGGATCTCAGAGACCTCCATGGACGCCCGGAGTGTCCGGTGCTGATCGTGACGAAGCCCTTTCAGCGTCACCACATCGAGTCCGTCATCGAGCATGCCGGCCTCCTCGGTCGCGGGCGAGCGGAGAATCGGCGGCAGGCGATCTCCGGTCGCCATCCCCACAAGGTGCTGGTGGTGGATGACGACCCAGACGTCCGTCAGCTCCTGCGGGGGTATATCGAGCGCTTCGGATACGACGTGTCGGAGGCGTCGACCGGAGGGCAAGCATTGCTCGCGTTACGGGAGCATCCCTTCAGCCACATCTTTCTCGACGTGCGCATGCCGGGAGGCGGCCCCGAGCTGGCAGCTACGATTGCTGAAGCCAACCCGTCTACGGCCGTCGTCATCGTCACGGCATTTCCCGAGGACGTCATCCGTCTCGGGGGGGCTTTTACCGTGCTCACGAAGCCGTTCGACCGCGAAGGCGTCCGCGCGTCGCTCGAGCTGCGCCGCTCTCCGATGCCAGCGACTTCCATGGTATGATGCGGCGGGCCCGATTCGAATTGAGATCCGTCCCGCCCTCGGAGAGGCCGCGTGGCCAAGCCCGACAACCGCGTGTCGTACGGCGACTCCGGAGGGACGTCGCACGCCCAAACGCTGCTTTTCGCCCGCGATGTCGCGCGGATGAATGCGCTTCGGCGCGCGTACGAGCGGCTGGTCCCCGTTCCGCTGGACGTGTTCGCGCCATCGCTTCCGGAAACGCGCGTTCGCGAGTCGACCATTCTCTTCTCCGATATCCGCGGTTTCACGGCGATCGCGGAACGGCTCGAATCCGACCCAGATCAACTGCTGACCGTCCTGAATGAGCACTTTCGGGTGGTCGTGCGGGCGGTGGTGCGGTGCGGCGGCACCGTGGAGAAGTTCCTCGGAGACGGACTCTTCGCCACCTTCGGCGCGTGGGCTGACGCGCCCGATCACTCATCGCGTGCCCTCGCCGCGGCGATCGGCGTTATTGGCGCCAATGAGGGGCTCAATCGCCGGCGGGCCAACGAGTGGGGGTTCCGCCTCGAGGTTGGCGTGGCGCTGTGCTCCGGCCGCGTCGTCGTTGGGACGATGGGTCCCCCCGAGCGGTGCGAGCTGGGAATCATTGGCGACCCCGTCAACGTGGCGGCGCGCCTCGCACAGGTCGCCGGGGCCAGTGAAGTCCTGCTGTCGGAATCGGCGTACCACGCGGTGTCCGACCAGGTTTCCGCCGATCTCTTGGGAACGCGGCCCATTCGAGGGCGCGTCGGGGCCCTCTCGCTCTATCGGCTGCGGTTTGGGAGCACAGGGTGACGCAATCCAACGAAGGATCTTCGGATGCACAAGCTGCTCATAGCTGACGACGAGCCGAGCCTGCGTCTCCTGGTCGCGGCCACCCTCGCCAGTGAGGACTACGAGATCATCGAAGCGAGTGACGGCGGTGAGGCGCTCGCGCTTGCGCGATCAGAGCGACCGAAGCTCGCCCTCCTCGACGTTCAGATGCCGGTGATGGACGGGCTCGAAGTCTGCCGGCGAATCAAGAGCGACGAGGACCTGCGATCGACCGCCGTGGTCATGCTCACCAGCGCCGCGCAGCCGTCCGAGCGCGAGGCGGGGTTCGCCGCGGGGGCAGACGAGTATCTGACCAAACCGTTCAGCCCGCTCCAGCTACTCCGCGTCATCGAGCAACTCGTATCCTGAGCATGAGATCAGCACGGGAGACATCACCACTGTCGCGCGCGCTTCCCAATCCTGTTGACGGTCATGGCCCGTCCCGAATATGAGCGCGGGATGACGGCTGAGCGCCTGTCCGAGGCTGTCCCGACAACGGGCTCCGACCGGCGATCCCTCCTCTTCGGTCGCGACGACACGCCGGGGATCGTTTCCGTCGCCGCCAGTCGCCACGGCAAGGCACGCGTGTGGCGGCGAGTGGGTGGTGAGGTCGTCTGCGAAGAGGAGCGGTTCCCCAACTGGTTCTTCCTCGCGCACCGAGAGCTGGCGGACGGCCTCCCGGTTGTCGACCTCGGTCCAGAAGCGCTCGAATCCACCCCGTCTGTGCCGGATGGGTCTGTAGGCCTGGTCCGACTCCGCGGCGCAAACACCTTCCAGTACCTCGTCTTGACTGACCAGCTCGACGCGGTCGAGCAGCAGATCGTGGACACGATCCATCGGCGCCACGACGATGGCAGCCTAGAAGAGCCGATCTCGGAGCTGATGTACGTTCGTCCGGTGGTTGAGCAGTACCTCACGATCACGGGGCGGACGTACTACGGGGGAATGACCTATGCCGACATCCGCCGCCTGCAGTTCGATTTCGAGACCACCGGACTCGGCGTTGGGCAAGACCGGATCTTCATGGTCTCGATCAAGGATTCGGACGGCTTTGCGATGCTTCTCGACACGGCGGAGATGGACGAAGCCGAGCTGATTCGGCGACTGGTCGCCATCATCCGCGAGCGGGATCCGGACGTCATCGAGAACCACAACATTTTCGACTTCGACATTCGGTTCTTGATCAAGCGTGCCCAGACCCTCGGAGTGCCCCTCCCTCTTGGACGCGACGGTTCCGAGTTCTTCGAGAGCCGAGACACCGTGAAGATCGGCGCCGCGAACCAACCGTTCACGCGCTACAGCCTCGCGGGGCGCGAGATCATCGACACCCTCCATGCTACGCGCCGTTACAGCGCCATCCAGCGTGATCTTCGCAGCAGCGGCTTGAAGGAGGCCGCGCGCTATTTCGGCATCGCGATGGACGACCGGGAGTACGTCGATGGGGCCGAGATCTGGAACGTCTTCCAGCAGGACCCCGAGCGAGTGCGGCGGTACTGCATGGACGACGTGGAAGAGGTGGACCGGCTCTCGCAGATTCTGCTCGCGCCCGCCTTCGCCCTCGCGTCCATGGTGCCCAAGCCGTTCGAGCGCATCGCCACGGCAGGGACCGGCCAAGGGCTGATCGAGCCGCTCTTGGTGCGCGCCTACGTCGCCGCGGGCCACTCGCTTCCGATCGGGCGCGCGTCCGGCACCTTCGCGGGCGGGGCGACCGGCCTCTTTACGACGGGAATCATCGGCAACGTGGTCAAGGCGGACGTCGCATCCCTTTACCCGAGCATCATGCTGGCCGACCGCATCGGGCCCGCAAACGACGAAATCGGCGCGTTCCTCGGGCTGTTAGAGGAGCTGACCACGCTACGGCTTATGCACAAGCGGGCTGCGCGCGGCGAAGGCGCGGACGACGCGCGCGCCTTCCACGACGCGATGCAGTCCGCCATGAAGGTGCTCATCAACTCGTTCTACGGGAGCCTCGGCGCCAGCTTCGCCCTGTTCTGCGATACCGCGGCCGCCGAGCGCGTCACGGCGCGTGGGCGAGAGATCCTCCGCCTCCTTCTGGACGAGCTTCGGACCCGCGGGGCGACGCTCATCGAGGCCGATACGGACGGCGTGCTGTTCAGCATGCCGCCGCATCCACAAGGCGGTACCTGGACCCACGACGATGAGCTTGCCCTCATCGAGGACGTGGCCCGAGCAATGCCGACGGGGATTCAAGTGGAGCACGACGGCCGCTATCGGGCGATGTACAGCTATCTCGAAAAGAACTACGCGCTCCTCGACTACGACTCGGAAGCGCAGCAAGGATTCCGCCAGCGCGACCCCGTTCGGCTGGTTGGCGTTGCATTTCGTTCGGCCAAGACCGAGCCGTTCATTCAGGAGTTCCTGTCGCGGGTCATCATGCACGTCCTTCGCGGCGAATTCGAGTCGGTCCGCGCGCTGTACCGTTCGACGTGCGCCGATCTTCGGGCGCACCGCGTCCCCGCGGCGGCCCTCTGCGTCTCGATGCCCCTCACCAAGGCCCCGCAGACGTATGCCAAGGCCAAGCGACGGGAGGAGCCGTACGAGGTGTATCTCGCGGCCGGTCACACGGGATGGCGGCCTGGAGAGCGCATCCGCTACTACCAGGCGAAAGGGGCCAAGAAGCTCCTTCAACCCGGCGGGGAACCGGACTACGATGCCGACTTCTACATCAATCGACTGCGAACCACCTGCTGTCAGCGGCTGGACAAGGCATTTCGACCGGAGGATCTGGAGGCCCTGTTCAGCGAATCCGAAGGCCTTTTTGACGCCCCGCTCGCGACCATCCAGCCCCTATGCGTGACGGATCGGGAACCAGACACCGCCGATGAAGCAGAGGCCGAGGGGCTCGCGGCCGAGAACCAACAGGAGCCTGCCCTCAGCTAGCCGCGCTCCACTCGTGGGCGTTCCAGGTCGCCGACGCCCATCCTGTCGGCGTTTGCGCGCGCGGCCATTTGACTCCACGGACGTTCGAACGAACAGCCGCCATGGCCGGGTAGAACAGGAGTCCCAGGATGGGAAGCTCAGACGCGATCTGCGCGGTAAGCTCGCGCTCGGCGGCGCCACGCGCCTGTGGGTCGATGGTCGTCCAGACGCGGTCGAGCAGCTCGTCGATCTTCGTGCTGGCGTAGTGACCGCGATTCGCTCCGACCCACTGGTTCTCGGCAAGCGGAATGTTGGAGCTGCTGAGTCGCCCTTCGATCAGCGCCAGGCTGGGGGTTGCGCCGGCCAGCTCCACGCCGGTATAGGCGGCGCGCCCGGCGCGGTCCGTGAGTGCGGGACGATTCAGGATGCTGACCTGGACCGCGACCCCAGCCTCCCGCCAGAACTCTGCCACGGCGGTGCTCGTGCGCTCGAACTCTGGGGGCGTGGTCAGCTCGATCTCGAATCGCCTGCCCTGCTTCACGAGGACGTCGTCGGCGGACTCCCGCCGCCATCCGGCCTCGCGAAAGAGATCCCGTGCGCGCGCTGGGTCGTACTCCGTGGGCGTGTAGTCCGGACCGAGCAGCGCGTACTGCGGATCAGCAGATGGGACCCAGAGATCGGACGCCAGCGAGCGGTCGCCCGTGACCGCCTCCGCGATGGCAGCGCGATCCAGGGAGCAATCGAGGGCCTGTCGTACCCGAAGGTCCAGCAGGTCCTCCGGCTGCGGTCCACTGAACTGGGGCGCAAGAAAGAGCCAGCTATATCCCGGGAGCACCGCCGACGTCCCGTCTCGGGCATCCTGCCAGCGCTGCTGCAGGGTCAGAACCACGCCCGGAACGGCACGGCGCGGAAGCATGACGTCAATTCCCCCAGCGAGGAGCGCCGCGACCGCCGCACTACTGTCGGGCAGAAACCGAACGGTGATGGCGTTGAGGACCGGACGCCCAAGAAAATAGGCGTCGAAGGCCGTGAGGCGGATCGTCCCGTTGCTCCATTGATCGACGCGGAACGGTCCCACACCGACGAACTGCGCGCGCCAGTAGGGGTGCGCGGCAAGCTGCTCTCGCCTGAGGTCATACGACGCCTCCAGGAGGTGGCTCGGGAGCAGGGTGAGATCGTTTCCGGTGATCTGATCGGCGAACGCGTAGCGCGCGCGCCAGTGCATCACCACCGTGTGCGAATCGGGCGCATCGATCGCGTCGATGAGGCGTGCGACCTTGCGCGACCCGATCGGAACGGCCGCGTCGTTGAACACGCGCCAGCTGAAAACGACATCGTCCGCGGTCAGTGGCTCGCCGTCGTGCCACTGAACGTCGTCCCGAAGTGTCCAGACAGTCTCCATGGTGCCGTCGTCGAAGACCTTCCACGTGCCGTTCTCGAGGGATGGAAGGCTGAGCGCTACCCGGGGGGAGGGACGACCCTGGTCATCGTAGGTAGCCAGCGACTGGTGCACGAGGTTGAAGAGGTGCTGTGCCGCATCCGATCGAGGCCCGCCGACGGAGGGAACGAGTGTTTGGGGCTCGGCCTCCACCGCGAGCGTTATGCTCCCGCCGGGATGCTGTTCCCAGCTCTCGGATCCCACGGGGCGGGGTTGGGAAATGGCCGGTGGCTGGCACGCGGCGGCCGCGAATGCCGCCGGCACGAGCTGGAGAAAACGCCGGCGGGTCACCGCCGGCAACGGCCACCGGCTCACGTGCTCCTTCGGAACAAGAAAGGCAATGGCCGCAAGGAACACCCCCATCGGGCGCGCGCCCGATCCCTGGCAGCATTATAAGTAGGCGTCCGGAACCGCGCGGAGCGTTCCAGCGCGACGCGCGAACGGAGGTCGCGGAGGGCGAAGTGGCACACGTGGACGACGAGGAAGCGATCACGATCCTTGAGCCTCATGTTGCCGACGCCATCGGTCGCGTCGTGGGCAACCGCTTTTCGACAAAGGCGCTGATCGAGGCGCTTCGAGCGGGCGAAGCCGGCGGGCGAGCGTACGAACAGGCGATCGCGTCGATTCGCGACGAGGCCGGATCGGAGCACATGGCGAAGCTCGTGATCCACGGGCAGGTAATTCCTGGGCTACTCCGCCGTTCGCCCATGGTTCGCTTCGCCGGGTTCATTCCTGGCAATCCCGACGAAGACGACGGATTCGCGGTCCCGAGCTGGTGGCGCAAAGTGTAGAATTCCCGGCCAACGAGCGGCGGCCAACCAGCCATTTGCGAACGCTGCCGTGCGCTGAACCGGTTCGGCGCGCCCCGATACTTCCGCGGGCCACGTTACGGAGTTGGAGGGCCAGACGACGGCCCACCAAACGTCGAATCAATCGCGCTGCCGGGGGGCGAAGTGCGGGTCACCTTTTGGGGCACTCGAGGGTCCATCGCCTCCCCTGGCCCGCGAACCGTTCGCCACGGCGGCAACACGTCGTGCGTGGAGGTCAGGACGGACAGCGGCGTCCTCATCATTTTCGACAGCGGCACCGGCATCCGCGAGTTGGGCATGTCGCTAATCGAGCAGGATGGACCGGTTCGCGGCCACGTCATGCTCTCGCATACCCACTGGGACCACATCCAGGGGTGGCCATTCTTCTCCCCAGCCTTCGTCGCAGGCAACGCCTTTACCCTCCACGGGATGTCGGGCATCAGTGGTAGCCTGAATCAGGTCCTGGCGAACCAGATGGAATACACCTACTTTCCGGTCACCCTCGACGATATGCAGGCGGATATCGGCTTCCACGAAGTTCGTGAGGGCGCGTTTTCCATCGATGACGTAAAGGTCACCGTCCACTACCTGAACCACACGTGTGTGTGTCTCGGGTACCGGGTGGAAGCCGACGGACAGGCGGTGATCTACGCGTCCGACACAGAGCCCCACGGGCTGCGGGTTTTGGGACCATCCAGCTCTGTCGCGCCTCAGCGGGGCAGCCTGCCGCATCTGGTGCACGAAGAGGACCGGCGGCTCGCGGAATTCGTTCACGAGGCGGACCTTCTCATCATGGACGCGCAATACACCGATGCTGAATATCCGGCGAAGATCGGATGGGGCCACTCCACGACGAGCTACACGACGGATATCGGCGTGCTCGGTCGCGTGAAGCGACTCGCCCTGTACCACCACGACCCGACGCACAACGACGAGGCCGTCGACGCCATCGTCGCCGCCGCCCGGTCGCGTGCAGCCGCTTATGGATCCGACGTCGAGGTCTTTGGCGCTGCCGAGGGCACGACTATCCTGTTCTGATAGGCGCGCAATCGGAGGCCCACGTGCCGGACGCGTACAAGATCCTCGTGGCCGACGACGACCCCGACATCATCGATCTCATCGCCTCGATCCTTCGAGCCGATCACCACGACGTGGTGACCGCGTCCGACGGGGCGCAGGCCCTTGAAGCGGCGTTTCGTGAACGCCCCGATGTGGTGATCATTGACCTGAAGATGCCGAAGACCGATGGATTCGAGGTCATCCGCCGCCTTCGGGCTCGCTTCGGCGCTCGACAAATGGCGATCATCGTGCTGACGGCGAGCAATGACGAGGGATCGGCCGCCCAGGGGTTCGCCGGGGGGGCAGACGACTTTCTGGTTAAGCCGTTCACGCCGTCGAATCTCCGGGCCAGGGTGACCACGTGGCTGCTCCGCCAAAGTGACCACCGGGAACGTTAACTGCCTCTCTCTATCGAAGCGCTGCGCTTCACAGCCGGACCGGAGCGAATTGCTTCACGTTTCAATAGAATAGAAAAAAGGATAAAGAACGCGAACATTTCGACGAGAGATCGAAACATGACTGAGCGCGATCATCGATTTTCCCCTCGTCAGACTTGAGCGCTCGTAACGGAGGAGTGCGGACCGCGCCCTCGTCGCACGGAGCGACTTGATCGACCGGATGATTTGACATGGTCGAGCGAATGAGTCGACGCACCGGCTTGCGCATTGGCTACGCGACGCTCCTCGTGATTGCCAGTGCTTGGGCGCTGTGGGTCACTGGTCCACACGACGTGTGGAACCAGGCGTATGCCCCGGTTGGGGTCGCGCTCCTCGTCGGATCGCTCATCGCCGCGCCAATGCACGGTGGACAGAAGCCATCGTCGCTTCTCCTGGTTCCACTGGTGCCCGCTTACTGGCGATTCGGGGGCAGCATCGCTCCGCTCCTCCTCGGCGCGATTCTCGTGGCGAACCTCGCGCGCAGGGTGTCTATCCTTTCCGCGGTAACGGCGGGCGCCATCAGCATTCTCGCGTTCGAGGCCGCCGATCGCGTGATCGCCAGCTTCCCACAGGCCGAGGCGCGATCGCTGCTGGTGGTGTGGCTGTTTGCGCTTTTGCTGGCCGGGGCGTGGCAACTGGCCGAGCGGGCGCAGCTTCCGCCCGCCGACGATCCGCACGTCGAGCGCCCCGACCTGGTACTTTCCCTCGCGACCGCGCCGATCGGGGTGGTGGCCATCGTCGCAGGCGACCTGCTCGGCGAAGGCGGGCTCTTGATGGCGCTCGCATCGTTGCTGGCGGTGCTGTTCGTCGTCGGCGAGTGGTGGAGGCTCCGAATTGCGCGCGAGGAAGCGGAAGAAGAGCGGAGCCGACTCGAGCGGGCACGCGTGGTGCAGGAGGAATTGACGCACCTCATCACGCACGAGGTGCGCAACCCGCTGACGACGGTGCTCGGGTACGCGCAGCTCGCACGCGGCGCGTTGGCCAGCAATCAAGCGTCCCACTCGGACGTGATCAAACACTTGGACCGAATCACTCGAGCGGGGAAGACGATCGAGCGGCTCATGGAGAACTTGCTGCAGATCAACAAGGTGGAGATGGACGAGGGCGTCTATGCTCGAGAGAATGTTCCCCTCAGCATCGTCGTTCGAGATGTCGTCGACGAACTGTCGCCGCTGGCGGATCAAAAGCAGCAGACGCTTCTCGTGGAGGTGCCGGACCGTGCCCCTACCGTATACGCCTCGCCCCTGTTACTGCGTGAGGCGCTCAGCAATCTCGTCAGCAACGCGGTAAAGTACACGCCAGACGGCGGCGAGATTCGGGTTTGGGTTCGCGACCGGATCGAGCGTGGAGTCGCGACCCTCGGCGTCTCCGACACGGGCGTCGGTTTGAGTGAGGGCGATCAGCTGCGCCTGTTCAGCAAGTTCTTTCGGAGCGAGGACCCCCGAGTCGGTCGCGAGCGAGGCGCAGGCCTCGGTCTCGCTCTGACCCACGCCATCGTGAAACGCATGGGGGGAAGCATCGAGGTGGAGAGTCGGCTGGACCACGGCGCGACATTCCGCCTGCAGATTCCCGTCACGAGCGAAGAGGAGTTGATTGCATGACACGGTGGCTCAGGCTCCGCGACCGGGTCATTCAGGCGAGCGCGAGCGCGCCCCTGCGATTCGCAGCGCTGGCGTACGTCGGCGCTGGCGGGCTCGCGGCCGGTCTCCTCCTCGTCGCGCTGCTGATGTCGTCACCATCAGCCCTCCACCGTGGTGACGCATCGCCGACGGCCGAGACCAATGGGGCAAGTGTCGCGAAGAACGCCTCTCAGGCCGCCTCCGTGAGCGCGTCCCTCGCACCACCGCGTTCGCCAGGCGCGCCGGCGGAGCCCGAAGTCGCGAGCTTGCTCCCGGATGAGACCGTCGCCGCCGAGCCCGAAGCGACAACCGACGCGGGAGAAGAGCCGTCGTCGGGGCGCGTGGTCGAGCCCGAAGACGCGCCGTCCGCCCTCAACGATCGGCCTGCGCCAGCGGACACGGCGAATCGACCCGATGGTTCGGCGGAGGGGAACGATGCCAGCACCGAAGCCCCGGCGCAAGAGATCGAAGCTTCGCCGGCTCCATTCCCCGCCGCCGTGCCAGCCGCACCCGCCGGACCGGCGCCCAAGCCGATAATCGCGGCGCCGGCGTTCGGCCCGCTCATCGCTCAGCCCGCGGCGAATGCCGCGAAGGGGTCGACGGGAGGAGCTACTGCGAGCGCCAAGTTGCCGCCGCGGACCGTTGCCAGTCCCGCGGCCGGCAAGCCGGGGCCCATCCGCGCCGGCGGTCCCAAGATGGCTCCGGAACCGGCCGGCGCGTTCCTTCCCCCCGCGCCGGGGACGGTTACGGCCCCGGCCCAACCGGCAATCGCCGGCGAGCCCGCGCCGGATCGCGGAGAGCGCGGCGGCGGGTCGGCCCGCGTGGCCGCGAATGGAGTGGAGGGCCAGCAAGCTCCCCGAGTTGGCCGCGGGACAGTCCAGGTGGCGGTGGATTCCGCGAAGGGGGCGCCCAGCGGTCCGGTCCCCGCGCTCTTTGCCGCGTCGGCTGCGCTGCAGAGCGTCCACCAGTCGAATGAATCATCCCTTCGAGTCGTGCAGACCAATTCGGAGGTCCGCGGCGGCGCTGCTGCCACGGGGCCAACCGTCCCCGCCATGCACGGGAGCGGGTCAATTCAGGCCACGAGCGCCGGGCGCGTGGGCGGTAGCGCCGGCTCGCCGGTGGTGATCCGAGGGACGGCCGCGGCGGCTGCCCAGCCAGTCCTCATGGCTCCGACCAATCAGACCCAGCTTCACAGCGGCGCCATCGTTACGACGACGTCGCAGTCGCCCGTCGTTCAACTCGCGCCGCGCGTGACCGCCTCGGGGGGGCGACAGGAGCCGCCCGGCGCGCCCGCGGCGCCGTCGAGGCACGCGGGGGGATCGCGGACCATCGCTCCCGCGTCCAAATAGCCCCGCGCGGGCGCTGAGCGGTCTGCCCTCAGAAACGGTGGCCGCTCGCCCGCCCCGCCCGCTTCGCCGCCGCGTTCGGGCGCGACCGTCAGCGCGGCGGCAGCAGCTCCACGAGATACGAAAGCGCCGCGACCTCGGCCGGCATCGCAGGTAGCCACCGTCCATCAGGCGGCTCCGAAGGACAGTTCGGCGCGTCGCCGTTCAGCCGCACCCACGGCGCTCGGCCCTTTCCACCGAACCGCGATGCCGCGGCAAGCCGGACGGCGGTGACGGCGCGCGATGGGTCGAGACCCGCGTGGTCCGGATCGCCCTGCATCCGCAGATACGGCACGCGAACGCGGGGAAGCCAGCGGGCAGGCTCCCGCTCGCGCCACCACGTTTCGTCGTGGCCCGCGAGAGACGCCGCGTCACCGTCGGCCCCGCTCACGAGCACCTTCGCGACGTCGGCTCGCGTCACGGGACCCTCCCAGTCGATGAGAAGGCGGACGGAAAGCTCGGGATGGCGCGCGACGGCCCCGGTTGCCATCAGGGCGCCCGCGTCGAACGACAGGACGGCCAAACGAGCGGCGTCAACCGCCTCGTCGCTCGCCGCCATGCGAACGACCCCCGCGAGGCCGACCTGGTGTACAGGACCGCCGAAGTCCTCGATCCCGCCGCTCTCGCCGCGGCCGTCAGGGTCGAAATGCGCGACGCGGAAGCCGATGCGCGCGAAGCGGTCTGCGATTCCGGTGATACCGAAGGACTGACTGCCCGGGGAGATCCCTCCAGGAACGAGCACAACGGTCGGTCCCGGCCGCGCGCGTCGCGGGGCGGTGATCCAGACAGCCAGCTCAGCCCCACTGGAAGTGTTGAGGACCGTCAGCCGCCGTACAGATCGCTCGGCGAATGCTCGGATGGGAGCGGAGATTGACCGACCGCCTTCAGCGTCCGGTTAGAGCAGAGCGGCGAGCGCCTCGGCTGCGGCGAGGATTGCCTGCGTCTTGGCGGCAAGCCGCGTCGGAATGACCTGCGGATAGCAGGGGTTCATCTTTCCGGGGTGGCCGTAGTCGGTCTGGTCGACCTGCGCCTCGCCTTCCGGGAACGCGAAGAAGAAGCTGCGCTTCAGCACCGGGTCCGGTGTGCCATGGGACGCGTCCCCGGAGGGCAGAACCTGCTGCCGAATTCGAATGTCAAGTGAGGTCAATTGGCTCGTCGCGGCCACGGTGGCCTGCCTCCTGAGAAGATGCTCAATGATAATCGACCGTCCAGCCCGGTCGCAGCGTCCTAAGACTTGCGGAAGTATCGGATCTCGAAAGTCCGGCAGCCCTCCGGGGCTCGCCAGGGGCCGTGGGGCATGCCCGGTGGGCGGCACGCGTACATCCCCGCGCGGAACGTTTGGTTCAGCGATATGTCGTGGAGGCTCCCCTCGAGGATCCACACCTCCTCCCAGAAATCGTGCCGCTGCACACCCATCGGGCTCGTGTCGGTGCCGGGCTCGAATTGCAAAATACGCGTGTAGTCCCCCGTCTCGGGGTCGCGACTGAGGATCCGCTCGCTGAGTCCCTTCACGCCGCCAACGTTGGTCGCCGGGATGTTCGACGGCTCGAAAAACTCATATTCGGGCTTTGGCATCGGTTCACGCCTCGTATGTGTATTCACAGGTGATCAGGGCCTGGCCGCGAGGCGTCACGATGGCGCCCTCGAATAGACAGCGACCACGCTCTGGCGCGAGCTCGAGGGCCGGCAGCGTCCCGGAGTAGAGCGCCAGCCCCGGCCCGCGCTCGTCCCTCTCCAGCAGGGCAAGGAGGTCTTGCGGCGCCATGATGGACGCGACGGATCCCTCCTGATAGAGGCGTCGCTCGCCCGCGCCAGAGACCCAACTTCGCAGGGTCAGCCCATCCCAGTCGGGGAGCAGCGCTTCGAGCGGCCACACGACACTCCCGAGTATTTTCGGATACGCGCGTTTTGCCTCGATCATTGAGGCGCGCTCCCGATCGCGATCGGTGTGGTCGCTTCCCACTCCCACGTAGGTCATTTCGGGCGCCACCAGCAGAACGAACTCCACCTCGCCCGAGGACCAGCCGCCGGCGCGCTTGAGCGATCCGCCGATCTGGATCGCGCCGTCTTCGATCCGATACAGCTCGGGCGTCTGGCTCGGCGCCGGGACCCCCTGCTCGCGCAGCTCGTCCACGTGCCGTTGGACCGTTGCGCGATCCCGTCCCGTGTATCCGGCCAGCACGATACGCCGAACGGCGAAGCCGATGGGGCTCCCGTCCGCCCCATTTGTGAGGGTTAAGTGGCGCGACGGCGAGCCGTCCATGCATCTCCCGCAACTCTACTCGGCGCGTCGCTCGCCCAGGCGGTAGGCCGAATTGATCGCAGCGGCCTAGCGCTGGCAATATAGCGACCCATCTGGGCCATGGTCAACCGGCTGGGTCGGCGGCGACCCCCGGAGGGCGAGGACCGCATATGATCTCGATGAGGCCACGAGGGGAGGTTGAATGCTCACGGATTTCGTTCCTGGCTGGCTTGTCCGTGGCGCACACGGTCGATGGTCGCTCGAGGGGTTCATTGGCCTGGGCGCGGCTGCGGCGGCACTGATCGCCGTGGCGATCTCCGCGAATCAGTCCTGGAGCGCTGAGGGGCAGACGCCGTTCACGGTGCAGGAATTCGCGGTCCAGAACGGGGGCGGCCCGCACGACGCGGCGCCAGACGGGTCCGGCCGCGTCTGGTACACGGGGCAGCGCGACGGGACGCTGGGTCAGCTCGACCCGGAGACAGGCGCCTACTCCACCGTGAGCCTCGGGCCCAAC
>DASRDP010000009.1 GCA_035652535.1 Chloroflexota bacterium | reverse complement strand
GCACTCGGCGCGCCTCGAGCGCGACGTGGATTCAGACGGGCTGTTTCACTATGACGGACTCGAAGCGTACTGGCGCCTGTCAGGCCGATACGCCTTCCTCACGCGCGCCGACGATCAGCTCGCCGGCTTCGCCCTGGTCCTCGACCGCGCGCAGCTCGATCCGGGCTTGACGGGGCACGTCATCGCGGAGTTTTTCATCCTGCCGCGGCTGCGTCGGCGCGGGATCGGACGGGAGGCCGCCTTCGCTCTGTTCAACCTATTTGCCGGCGCATGGTGGATCCCGATCGCCGGATGGAACACAGACGCTCAGCTCTTCTGGCGCCGCGTCGTGCAGGAGTACACCAGGGGCCAGTGTATCGAAGAACGGTGGTCCGGGGATTCCGAAGAAGGCGTCGCCTGGTTCTTCGAGGCCGGACCAGCGAGGGCGCCCTCTCCTTAACCGGCCCGCCGCTGAACGAGAGACTCCGCGCCCGGCGCTCTTACGGCGGCCTTCACCGGCAATACGACGGTGAAGATAGCGCCGCCCGTCGGTCCGTTGCCCGCGGATATTCGACCCCCATGTGCTTCCACGATCCCCCGCGCGATGTACAGGCCAAGGCCAGACCCACGCGGTTGATCTGCACCTGCGCGACCGCCGAGTCGCACGTGGGGCTCGAACACCAGGTCAATTCGGTCCGGTGGAATGCCGGGCCCCTCGTCCGCCACCACGATGGAGACCTCCTCGCCGGCGCGCGCGAGGCGCACGTGGATCGCCCCTTCCGGCGCATACTTGACTGCGTTCGTCAGGAGGTTGGACAGCACCTGCGCGATGCGGTCGCTGTCGCCTTCGACCCAGACGGGCTCGCTCGCGCCTTCGACGTCGAACCGGCGACGAGGCGCTTGGAGCCGCTCTTGCTCGACCTGGTCACGGACGAGCTTGGCAAGGTCGACGCGCGATGGAAAGACCTCAAAGGTGCCAGCGGACAGCCTCACGGCGTCGCCGAGGTCCTGCACCAGGCGCCCGAGCCGCCGGGCCTGCGCATAGATTGTCTCGATGGCTCGCTCCCGGCTCTCACGGGGCACAGCAGCTCGCCGTAACAGCTGGGCGGCGACACTGAGGGTCGTGATCGGCTGGCTCAGCTCGTGCGTCACCATCGAGATGAACTCGTCCCGATGGCGCTGCTCGTCCTCCAGCTGACGCTTTGCTTCGGCCAGCTCCTTGACCTTCTCCTCCAGCTCGGCCTCACGGCGCCGGAGCGCGATGACGGCTGCGTCTACTTTTCTCTGCGGATCTTCGCTCACCTCTTGATCCCTGGGGACGGCGCTCATTCTTTCCAATAGACCATACCAGTTGCGACAGTCATCTTGTCATAACGTGCCCGAAAATGGGGCGAATCGACGCACGATGACCTTCAGCCCGGATTGTCCCCGCGCGGCGAGCGACGCACACGCGCGTGGATGGATGGGAGCGTCCGTATAATCGAGGTACTGCCGGTACAGGAGGGCGCGTTGCGAGACCCCATGCAGGAGCTGCGAGAAGCCCTCGAAGGGACGACCAGCCACCCAGCGAGTGCGCATCCGGTGCACCTCGACCTCAAGCGGGAGCAGCGGACGGGCGTGCCAGAGATTATCCAGGCGTCCGGCAAGGAAGTGGCCACGGTCCTGGCGATCGTGCAGACGTTCCTGGATCAGAACAGTCGTGCCATCCTCAGCCGGGTCGGGTCGCGGATGGCCCGCGAGATTCGCGAGTACTTCGTCGACTACCGCGTCGACGAGTATCCCCGGGCGCGCATGCTGGTCGTGCGTCGACCCGACTCGCGGCCACACCGGACGGGCGGCCGCGTCGGGATCATCACCGCCGGCTCCTCGGACGCTCCCTATGCCGAGGAAGCGAAGATCGTCGCTGAGGAGATGGGCTGCACGACCGACATGATCTACGACGTCGGCGTCGCCGGGCTCCACCGGCTCGTCTCTCCGCTGCATCGACTCCTCGAAGAGCGCGTCAACGCCATTATCGTGGCGGCTGGCATGGATGGGGCGCTTCCTTCCGTGATAGCCGGCCTCGTCGACGTTCCGGTTATCGGGTTGCCGACCGCGACCGGATACGGAATCGGTGGCCGAGGGCTCGCCGCGCTCATGTCGATGTTGCAGACGTGTGTTCCGGGTCTTACTGTCGTCAACGTCAACAACGGGATCGGGGCGGGGGCGTGCGCCGCCCGAATCGCGAACGCCGTGGCACTTGCACGCAGCGAGGCGGGCGAGATAAGTCTCTCGGCTCACGTTTGATCGGCCGCACCGTTCCACGAACCGTCATCCCCTGGCAGTTGCCGCTCCCAGATAGCGTGGGAAGCGACGACTACCGCCACGTACTCGCCCGCCTCTATACGTATTCCGAGGTCCCCCGAACCGAACGGGCGGCCCGGCTAGGCCGTGAGCGAAAGCTCGATCGGATGCGCGCCCTGCTAGACGCGGCCGGCAATCCGCAGGCGCGGTTTCAGACGATCTTGGTCGCCGGCACCAAAGGGAAGGGATCGATGGCCGCCGTTCTGTCGTCGGTGCTGCACGCCGCGGGGATCCGAGTCGGGCGCTACACCCAGCCCCATCTCTATTCCCATCGTGAGCGCATCTGGGCGAACGGCCAGTTCATCACGCAGCACGGCCTCGTCGAGGCCTTCGATTCGCTTCGGCCCGCCATGAGCAGGATTGAACGCAACGTTGATCTCCTGGGACCTCTCACGACGTTCGACGCGGGGACAGCGCTGGCCCTCTCCCACTTTTCGAGAGAACACGTAGAGATCGCCGTCGTGGAGGTCGGCGTTGGGGGCGCCCGTGACGCAACCAATGCGTTGGAACCGACCCTTTCGTTGATCGGTCCCATCGGAATCGATCACAGCGAAACGCTCGGCACGACCATCCCGGCGATCGCCCGCGAGAAAGCCGGCGTTATGCGGCGGGGCGTGCCAGTCATATCGTCCCATCAAGTTGAGGAGGCGGCCGTTGTGATCCGGGCATGCGCGCGCGAGCGCGACTCGCGCCTGTACGAGCTTGGATCAGAATTCTTCTGGGAAACGTCGCGGGAGGTCCCTGCAAACCTTACAGTTCGCGGACGCCTCGGGTCAGTAGAGCGGCTGAGTCCCCCGCTTTCGGGACGCTGTCAGCGCGACAATCTGGCAACGGCGGTGATGGGGGCGCTGTGGCTCCGACAAAGCGGCTGGCGCATCACGGACGACGACATTCGGTCCGGGCTCGGGCAAGTGAGCTGGCCGGGACGGTTTCAGACCGTCGTGCTCGACCCGCTCACCATCGTCGACGGAGCCCACAATCCCGCCTCCGCTCGGGCGCTGGCGGAAACGGTGGTCGAATGCCTCCCATCCCGTGCCGTCACCCTGGTCGTCGGGATGTCAGTGGATAAGGACGCTGTTGCCACCCTCGCCGAGCTCGCGCCGGTCGTGTCCCGCGTCGTGGCTACGCGCGCCCGACACCCACGCTCGTACGAACCCAGCAGACTTGCGGTCATCGCCGACGGTCTCGGACTGCCCGCGACCGTTGAGCCAAACGCGGAAGCGGCCCTGCAGTCTGCATGGGCGGGGCTCCCCCCCAGCGGCGCGGTGCTCGTCGCTGGATCGTTATTTCTCGCGGGAGATGTGCTGGAGTGGCTCTGGCGCGAATCGGGCGGATGCGCTGACAATACGGCCGCGACGTAGTCGACACGGGCCGGACCCGAATTTCCTCTCGGGTCTCCATGGGCCCCAACAATCGCGGAAGGATTTTCGGCATGACTTCGAGCCGATCGGACACGGCCGTGCCACGACGCGTAGCATTTTTCGATTGTTTCAGCGGCGCCAGTGGCAACATGGTCCTCGGGGCGCTCATCGACGCCGGGGCTGACCCTGCCGACCTCCACGCGGGGCTCGACACGCTTCCGATCGGACGATTCCGCGCTGAGGTCCAACGGACGACCAGCGCCGGTCTCACCGGCACGCTGGTACGCGTTCACGTGGACGAACCGGATCCGCCTCACCGTTCGCTCGCGGACATCGAAAATATTCTGCTGCGGAGCACACTGTCCAACGCAGTACGGACGAAGGCGATGGTGATCTTCCGTCGGCTCGCGGCCGTGGAAGCCTCCATCCACGGTTCGGAGATCGAAAAAGTTCGTTTCCATGAGGTCGGCGCCGTCGACGCAATCGTGGACGTCGTCGGCTCGCTCATCCTGCTCGAGCGACTCGGTGTCTCCGCGATTTTCGTTTCGAGCCTGCCGCTTGGACACGGGCGCGTCAAGTCGTCACACGGCGTGCTCCCGCTACCCGCTCCTGCTACACTCGCCCTGATCGCGGAGGCTCACGCACCTACGCGGCCCGTGGACACCGAGGCGGAGCTTGTGACCCCGACCGGCGCGGCAATTCTGACGACGCTGGGTGAGTTCCAGCAGCCGGAGATGCGGGTCGACGCGGTCGGCACCGGCCTCGGCACACGCGCGCTGCCGTGGCCCAACGTCCTCCGTGTGTGGGTTGGCGCCCAGCTCGAATCTTCCCTCGGACACGACGACGTGACGCTAATCGAAACCAACCTGGATGACTGCACGCCGGAACAGGCGGCGTTTGCGATGGAGCGGCTTCAATCCGCGGGCGCGCTGGACGTGTTTTTCACACCGATTCAGATGAAGAAAAATCGGCCCGGGATGCTTCTCTCGGTCTTGTGTACGAATGATGCGGCGGACTCGCTGGCGGGGATCGTGCTGCGCGAAACGACGTCGCTCGGCGTCCGCCTCCGCACGATGCGGCGGGTGATCGCCCAGCGACGGACGGAGCGGGTGTCGACCCGGTTTGGATCGATGCAGGTGAAGATCAAAACGATCGACGGGCGCGATGTCTTGTGCCCAGAGTACGAGGAGTGCGCCCGGATCGCCCGAGAGCACAATGTCCCGATCGGGGAGGTGTACGCCGCTGTGTACGCCGCGGGGATCCCCCCGGAGCGCGCGCCGTGACAGACGCGCCCGATCGGCATTGTGAATCGCCCAGGGTGTCGGTGATCGTCCCGAACTGGAACGGGAGCGCGATCATTGGCGACTGTCTCGAGTCGATTCGCGCGCAGACGTACGGAAACGTCGACCGCATCGTCGTGGACGACGGGTCCACTGACGATTCCGTCGACCTCATCGCCCGGGGGTTTCCCGACTTCAGACTCATCGCGCTGGGGGAGAACCGCGGATTCGCCCATGCCGTCAACGTCGGGATGCGCGCCGCGTTGGGCGACATCTTTGCACTCCTGAATAGCGACGCGCGCGCGGACCCCCGGTGGGTCGAGGAGCTGGTCGCAGCGCTGTCGCGCCACCCGGATGCCGGATCGGCTGCTTCGAAGATCCTCCTAGACGGACCGGACTGTCGAATCCATTCAGCCGGTGACGTCTTCCTCCGAGCCGGCGTTCCCGACAGCCGCGGTGTGTGGGAAGTCGACCGTGGGCAGTACGACGACGAGCAGTTCGTGTTCGGCGCATGCGGCGGCGCGGCAGGCTATCGACGAACCATGATCGAGGAGATCGGACCGTTTGACGAGCAGTTCGGCATGTACTGCGAGGATGTGGACCTGGCATTTCGCGCGCAATTGCGGGGCTATCGATGCGTGTACGCGCCCCGAGCGCTCGTCCGCCATCGGTTGGGGGCGAGCACTCCGAGCGATGTCGCCTCGTACCTGTGCGGGCGAAACTTCGTTTGGCTGCTGGCGCGCGACGCGCCAGAGGAATGGTGGCGCAGGCACTGGGCGAAGTTTCTCCGAACGCAGCTTGCGCTGGCCATTCGGGCCCTGCGCCACGCCCGCGAGCCGGCCGCCCGAGCCCGGCTCCGTGGCCAGCTTCACGGGTTGGCCACGGTCCCGCGTCTCGTGGGACAGCGGGGCAGCGTGCAGCGTCCACGACGCGTTACCTCAGAGCAGCTGTCTGGATTGTTGACCCAATGATCTCCGATCGAATCAGGGACGGCTCCGTCTGCCTCGACGACACGGAGCTGCTCGATCTCAGCATCGTTGTTCCTGCCCTCAACGAAGAGAACCGACTCCCGGACGCCGTACGCAAGCTCACGGACTTTCTCGATGTCCAGAAGCTGGAGGCTGAGGTCCTGATCGTCGAAAACGCCAGCACGGACCGAACGCCGGAGATCGCTGACCTCGCGGCGAAGGCGGACGCGCGATTCCGGGCGGTTCACCTGCCCATTCGCGGAAAGGGAAGCGCCGTGCGCGCCGGGGTACGCGCGGCCAGAGGGCGCACGATCGTCTTTTGCGACGTGGACTTCTCGATGCCCGTCGGTGAGATTTCGTCGCTCTACGCTGCGGTCGGGGATGGCGCGGATATCGCGATCGCCTCGCGGGAGATCGTCGGCGCGAGACGGATCGGTGAACCGTGGCGCCGACACCTGATGGGCCGCGGATTCAACCTGCTGGTCCGGCTGGTCGCCGTGCCAGAGATTCGCGACACGCAGTGCGGCTTCAAAGCGTTCACCAGGACCGCTGCGGAGGATCTGTTCAGCCGCCAAGTGATCAACGGCTGGGCCTTCGACGTCGAGGTGTTGTTCCTCGCGCGGCGTCGGGGATACACGCTTCGCGAGGTTCCGGTCACCTGGCGGTATGATGCATCGAGTCGGGTGCGACCACTCCATGATACAATTGCGATGCTGCGCGAACTGTTCATCATCCGCTGGAACCAGACAACCGGTCGATACGCATAGCCCCTGACTGGCCATCTGAAGCGTATTCCCGGCATCGCTTTCGAGCGTTCCTGTCTCCTCTCAGCGATCTTCAGGAGGACATGTGGCCGATAAAGTCCTCGTTTGCGTCGCATGGCCGTATGCAAACGGCTCACTGCACGTCGGTCAGATCGCCGGAGCGTATCTTCCAGCCGATATTTTTGCGCGGTTTCACCGCTTGATCGGCAACGACGTTTTGATGGTCTCCGGATCCGATGAGCATGGCACGCCGATCACGGTCCGCGCCGACCAGGAAGGTCGCACGCCTCGGGAAATCACAGATCACTATCACGCGGAATTCCTGGAATCGTGGAAGCAGCTCGGCATTAGCTTCGACATCTTCACGCGGACCGGAACGCAGAACCACGAACAGGTCGTTCACGATCTCTTTCTGCGCATGCTGAATGACGGACATATCACGCTCGATACCATGCAGGCTCTGTACTGCGTCTACGACCGCCGATACCTTCCGGATCGATACGTCGAGGGGACGTGTCCACATTGCGGGTATGACGGCGCCCGCGGGGACCAGTGCGACAATTGCGGGCGTCCACTGAACGGGATCGACCTCATCCGTCCTCGCTGTCGCTCCTGCGGCAACGAGCCCGAGATCCGGGAGACGCAGCACTTCTTCCTTCAGCTTCCGCACTTTGAAGAACAGCTCAAGGAGTGGGTGGCCGGGCAGTCACATTGGCGACCAACCGTGCTCAACGCGACGCGCTCATTCCTCGAAGGCGGACTCCTTCCGCGACCCATCACCCGAGACATCGACTGGGGCGTCACCATCCCGGTGCCGGGGTTCGACGACAAGCGGATCTACGTGTGGTTCGAGGCGTGCATCGGGTACCTGTCATCGAGCATCGAGTGGGCGAAGGCACAGGGGAAACCGGATCTTTGGAAGCAGTGGTGGACTGGTGAGAACCACACCTATTACTTCATCGGAAAAGATAACGTCTTCTTCCATACGATCATTTGGCCCGCCGAACTGCTCGGCCACGGGGGCCTCAACCTCCCCTACGACGTGCCCGCTAACGAATATCTCACGCTGGAGAACGCGAAGGTTTCGACGAGCCGCAACTGGGCGATCTGGGTGCCAGAGTTCCTGCAGCGGTACGATCCTGACCCCCTTCGGTACATGCTCGCGGCCAACATGCCGGAGGGCCGCGACGCGGACTTCACGTGGGAGGAGTTCATCCGACGCAATAACGAGGAGCTGGTCGCCACGTGGGGGAACCTGGTGCATCGAACGCTCACATTCACGAGTCGAAACTTCGACCGGCGCGTTCCCGCGGCCGATCCGTCCGTGAGTGAGGCCGTCGAAGCCCGCGCCGCCGAGACGTTCGACCGTGTGCGGAGCTTGCTCGCCGCGTGTCGCTTCAAAGAGTCGCTCCGCGAGGTGATGGCGCTCGCGCAGTTCGGGAACAAAGAGCTGGACCGCCGCGAGCCCTGGCGGCAAATCCGCGAGGACCGGGCCGCCTGCGCCGCGACGGTGTACGGGCTCCTGACGCTCATCAATTCGATCAAGGTGCTCATGGCGCCGTTTCTGCCCTTCTCGTCCGAACGGCTCCACCATCTCCTTGGCTATCAGGACGAGCTGGCGACACGCGGCTGGAAGATCGAGCGCCTCGCTCCGGGCACGCCACTTCCGGTCCCCACCCCGCTCTTCACAAAGCTCGACGTCGATTGAGCGCCCGCCTCGAATCAGACGTCGCGAGGAATCACTGCGGTCGTTCGGCAGCCGACGGCGGGCAGGGGCACCAAGGATGGCATAATCGACGCCATGAACATGCAGCGCCCGGGACCCAACCGAGCCGCTCGACGGAGGGGGTCAAACCCCAGGGTTGGCGGCCCCAATGCGGACGACCATTTCCACGAGCTGATCGGAAGCAATAGCTTCTGGATTTATCTGACCCCCAACAAGCGGCTCAAGGGCTTCGAGACGCTTCAGGAGCAGGTGGAGTCCCATGGCTGCTCGATAGGCTTTGCTGACGACGCGCCGGTGGACGCTGGCAAAGGCTATCAGGCGCTGAAAATCGCTGCCCGGGGCGATCTATTGCTGCCGGTGGATGTCCTCAAGCTCGCTCACCGCTGGGCCCATCGACACAATTTCTTGCACAGCTTCTTCAAGCCCACATTTCGCGGCCTGATTTGAAGCTGCCTCCTCCGCGCGCATCCGCCCCATCGGTTCGGCAGCGAGCGTTAACGGGATATGGGGCCGACCCGCAGCGTCTCGCGCACGAGCTGGACGAGCTTGGCAGGAATGAGCCGCGCCAGGTCGGCCAGCGGACCGGGATAACGGCTGGGGTCGATCTCCATTATGCCGCTCAGGACGAGCGCGAGCCCTGCAACTACCGCGATGGCGATGAGGGCCAGAACCACGCGCACGAGGTGCCCAAGGATGAACCCCACGCGGATTGGCGCGCGCGGCGGTTTCTCGGGCTCGGCGGCCCGAGCTGGCTGCGATGGGCGCGCGACTCGTACGACCCCGGCCTTTGGTGTATGCGGGGCGGGGGCCTGCACCGCGGGCGGCACGCGAGGGGCGGCACGAACGGCGGTGGCAGGCTCGGCCGCTGTCGGAGCCGCGGCTGCGGACAGGCGCTCCGGTTCCTGCGCGGCACCAACGGGCCGGGGGCCGGCTGGGACGGGCGATTCCGGTGGGAGACGGAGGACTCTTCGTAGCTCGGCTTCACGAGCGACGAGATCTTCGAGCTCTTCTCGCCGGCTGATGAGCTCATCGTGCACCATGGATTCCCGCAATCGTTGGACGGATCGATACGGGTCTGTTCCGTCGCCCTCGAGCGAGGTTGCCGGCGGTGCCGACGCGAGGCGTTCGATCTCCAACCGAAGCTGGGTGATCCTCTGGCGGGCGCGTTCCAGCTCTTCTCTGCGTTGATCGCGGCGAAACGGGAGGGAAAAGGGCACGCTTCCTCCGGGGGGTTGATCGGCGCGCTAAAGGTTAACCGGCAGACACCAGGGGCGTCCACCCGCTGTCCGAGTAGCGAAATTCGTATCGACGACGCGTGGCGAGCGCCACGGTCGAGACCCTAGCGGGATGGAATCTGCGTGAACGGACCACCAGGCGCACCAACGGATCCGCCGGAGGCGCCGGAGCTTCCGCCGCCGTGCTGAGGCCCAGGAACTGGCGACGGATCGACCGACGCCGGCGAGCCAGCGCGGGTGGGCGTTGGCGACGCCACACCGGAGGCAGTACCGGTCGACTGCGCCGCCGGCGAGCGCGGTGTCGCTGTCGCGCTTGCGGCCGACGGGGTCGACGTCGACGACGGATCAATGGGAACGAACGTACCGGATGGAGCACTCGAAGACGCTCCGGAAAGCGCGTCCACGCCGGCCTCGCTCGCGGGGAGGTTCGCCCCGCCAATCCGTGTGAACCCGCTCGCCGGCCGCGGCGCCAGCAGGGAATTTTTGCTCCCGCTCGACACCGAGTCCTGGATGCGCGCGTCCGTATCAGGCGCGGCGACGCTGTCGACGTTGTCCGGGGCCGCGATGATCGAGCGCGAGCTCGGATCCTGAGCAGGTCCAGCCGGCAGGGAGTTATTCGTTGGGGCGCTCAGAGCCGCGACCCGATTCGCCTCGGCCTGCACGCTGGCGATCGCACGAGATACGGCCTCGGGATGGGACGTTTGGCGCGCCGCCGCCCGCGCGGACTCTAACTTGATCTGCGCGTCCACGACTGTCCGCTCGGCTTCGGAGAAGTTCCCTCCATCGATGAGCCGTTTGGACTCCTGGACGCGCAGCCCTGCTTGTTCCACGTAGATCTGCGGTCGGGCTTCAGCGTCCGCCGTCGCCACGCGGACCTCTTCCACAAAGAGCTTGAGGGAATACAGCGGACTATCCGGCAGCGACGCGGCTGATACCGCGAGCGTGCTGTATCCGGCCAGGACGGCGATGAGCGCCGCGGCGATCGACCGGCTGGCGAGGGTGACCCAGTGATGTCGACGGGGACGAATAGCCGCGAGATAGACGATCCCGCCGGTGGACCGCCCACTATAGATCTGCGAGAGAACGCGTGACCGGAGCCGGAATGGGGCACGCACGGCGCGAAGGCGGCGCATGCGACGGGTCAGCAGCAGGAGGTCGGCCGACTCGTCGTCGGTAATCAGGTCAGGGCGCTGCCTCTTCGGTCGCAGTCCTGTCCCGCCCCGCAATCGCTCGAATAGGTCTCGGGCCCGCCACGGCACTTCTGGTCGTTCCGCCTTCCGCTAAAAGATTCTGTAACGCCCGTAGAGCGCGAACCTGGATCTGACGCACGGCCACTACGCTCTTTTTCAGAACCTCGGCCGTCTCCTTGTGCGAATACCCCTCGATAAATCGAAGAATCAATACGTCCCGCTGATCATCCGGTAGCTTCCTCAGAGCACGCCCGAGTGTTTCAACCTCAAAATCAAAGGCGATTCGCTCGTCGGGGAGAAGGTCCTCGCTTGTCGCTTCCCCAAGCTCATCAATCGGGCTTGCCACTCGCCGCCGCGAGCGCCAGAAGTCGATAACAACGTTCCGCGCGATCCGCAGGAGCCAGTGCTGGACTGGGACATTTCTCCACTGAAACCGGTCGATCCGCTCCCACGCTTTTGAAAAGACTTCCGCGGTTAGATCCTCCGCGATCGACCCGTCGCCCACCTTATAGAAGATGGACCGATACACGACGTCCGCATGCTCGTCGTACAGCTGGGCAAACGCATCGGGGTCCCGCTGTGCTGCGCGCTGCGCGATTTCCTGGGGATCAGCCTGCGTCATGGAGCCGGTTGGGTTCCTTTCCGCTGCTCCCCATGATGTAAACGGATGGGGAGGATTGGTGTGACACCAATGTGTCGCGGCTTGGGGGGCGATACCGGTCGTAGATCGAGTGGCGGTACCGTCAGAGTGAGCGGCACGCCCTTGATTCAGGGCTTCTAGCGTGCCTATGATACGCGCAGGGCGCGCAGAGGGCAAAATACCCGATTTTTGCCCGGGGGAAGAATGATCGATCCAGAGCTCCTCGAAATTCTCGCGTGTCCGGCCTGCAAAACACCCGTTCGCCTGGAAGATTCGTACCTCGTTTGTGACACCTGCGGCCGACGGTACCCCATCCGCGATGGCATTCCGGTAATGCTCATCGACGAGGCAGAGCAAGGCCAGCCCCGGCCACCCGTTGGCGGCTAGTCTGCGACGCCGCCACTGCCAGCAGCACACGGATCCGACGCGGAGCAGGGTGGGCTGCTGCGCGACTCATGCTCTGAGGCGCGCGCGCAAGCCGTATCGCCGCGGGGTCCTGCTCGTCATCGCCCTGGCGATTGCGCCGCTGGCTGCACAGCGGGGGGAGATGCGCGCCCTCGCGGGCGAGGTCCACGCGGCTATCGTCCCAAATGACGACCTGTACGACCAATATCAATGGAACCTGCGCCAGATCCACGCCCCAGAGGCCTGGGATCTGACCACCGGTTCCTCCACCGTCGTCATTGCCATTCTTGACACGGGCGTGTCGCTCACCCATCCCGATCTCGTGCGCAAGCTGGTGCCGGGCCACAACTTCCTGAACGACGCGAGCCAGCCCGACGACGATCACGGTAACGGGACGCACGTCGCGGGAATCGCCGCGGCCGACACCAACAATCACGCGGGCATCGCGGGCATTGCCTGGCAAGCGCGCATTATGCCGGTGAAGGTGCTGGATGCGAACGCGCGCGGGGATCCGTCCATCGCCGCGCGCGGTGTCACCTGGGCCGTCGACCATGGCGCCAACATCATCAACCTCGGACTGACGGGGCCTGACCCCTCGCCCGATCTCGAGGCGGCGATCGACTACGCGCACTCGCAGGGCGTCACGGTGATCGCGCCGGTGGCAAATGACGGAGCAGACGCGGTCACCTATCCGGCGGCGTTCCCCCACGTGATCGCCGTCGGCGCCACCGGCCGTGATGATCAGCGCCTGTCCACGTCGGACACGGGGTCCTACATCAGCGTTTCCGCGCCAGGCGAGCAGATCGCGAGCACGTTTAAGTCGCCCGACGGCCAGGATGGCTACGCCGTGGCGAGCAGTACGGCCCAGGCGGCAGCGCACGTATCCGGCGTCGCTGCGCTTCTTCTCGCAATCAACCCGAATCTCACGCCCAGCGACATCCGATCGATCCTCGAAAGCTCCGCCGACGATGTCGGTCCACCCGGTCGGGACGCGGAGACGGGCGCTGGCCGAATCAACGCTGCGCGCGCGGTACTTTTTGCCAGCCCGTGGAACTTCGTACCGAGCGGCGCTGGCGCCTACACGGCCGCGAGTACATCGACGAACTCCCTGTACTTTCCGCTTGTCGAGAAGGACGTCAACGGCTGGAGTACGTCCTTCACCGTCCAGAACACCAGCGGCAAGTCCGTCAACCTGACCATCGAGCTGTTCGACATGGACGGCAAGCTCGTTCTCTCCTTCCCTTCTTCTATCGGCGCGAACGGCTCCGCCACGTACCAGCCAGCTCAGCTCGCCGGACTGCCGAGCGGTTTCAATGGGTCGGCAGCCATCTACGCTGATGGTCCGATCGATGGATTGGTGAACCAGGACCAGGCCGGGCGCGATCGCCTGACGTACGAAGGAGTCAGCGGTGGGGCGCGAGGCGTCTGGGTGCCCTACCTTGCCCGATCCTCCGACGGGTGGAGCACCGGCCTCCGCGTGCAGAACATTGGGGGCGTTCCGACCCGAGTCCACGTCGTCTATACGTCAACCGACTCCAGCGCGCCAACGGCCGACGCGATGGTATCGATTCCCGCCTTCGGGTCGGCGACCCTATTCCAACCAGCCGAGGATCGGCTGCCGGACGGCTGGGTCGGCGCCGCCTACGTCGATAGCCTCGACGACCAACTCCTGGCGGTGGTGGTCAACGCGGTGTCCGCCAGCGGCGCCAACGCGAGCTACAGCGTGTTCGGAAGTCCGGGCCCCGTCGCGTATGCGCCGCTCATATTTCGTAACGGTGCAAGCTGGGTGACCGACGTGCGTGTCCAGAACGCGAGCTCCGTTCCGACGACCCTTGCCGTGTCCTACAACAGCGCGGCGAGCCCCGGCGAACGCTGGGTGGCGCAACGCCCGCTCGATTCGAATGCGGCCGCTCCCATCAGCGAACCCACAGACGCGCAGCTCCCATCACCCTTCGCCGGTTCCGGGACGTTCCGGGCCATAGGAGGCGGACAACTGCAGGGCGTTGCCGCGACAGTGAATCCGACCGGAGATGAGGGGATGGCGTACCAGTTGCCCGTGGACGGCAGCCAGACCATTGCGCTTCCCTTGCTCTATCGTGGATTTGCCGGCTGGAACTCTGGCGTTCGGATCCAGAACATTGGATCGCGACCCACGACGGTCGATTTGAGCCTCTATCAACAAGACGGCACACTGGTGGCGGCGCTTCAAGAAGAGCTAGACGCCGGGGCTGCCCGCACATTTTTCCTCCCCGACATCGACGCGGTCCCCCCGTTTTTCGTCGGGAGCGCGATAGCCACCTCGAGCGACTCGGTGCCCATCGTGGGCATCGTCAACTCCGTGAAATAGGCCAACCTTGTTCCGAGTTCTCCTGCGCGTCGTGCTTGCGACCGGACTCGTCGGGCTCTTCCTCACCGGTGGTCCGGTTGCGGCGCCCGCGAGCCACGATTTCACAGCCCCGCCGATCCTTAGCGCCCGCGACCAGGACCTGGCGCCCGGCGAGGTCCTCGTCCGCTGGCGCGACGATGCGACGGCCGACGCGCTCGCAGAAGTCGGTGCGTCGGTCCTCGACCACGTTATCGACGACCACGTAACTCTGCTGCGCGTGCCCATCGGCGAGGAGCGCCGAGCCGCCGCGCGTCTCACGGTTCGGCCAGAGGTCGTTTGGGCCCAGCCGAACTACGTTCGGTCGGCGCAGATGATGGCGAATGACCCGCTCTTCCCTCAGCAATGGGGATTGCAGCGGATTCAAACGCCCGATGCCTGGGACGTGACGACAGGCACGGCGTCGGTGGTGGTCGCTGTCGTCGATACCGGCGTTGACCTGGGACATCCCGAGCTGCAGGGGAAGATCGTCGACGGTCGCAATTTCCTCGAACCAGACGAGTCACCGCAGGACGACGGCGGCCACGGCACGCACGTAGCAGGCACCATCGCCGCGACCATCAATAATGGCATGGGGATCGCCGGCATCGCGCCGGGCGTGTCCATCATGCCCATCAAGGTCCTGAAGGCGGATGGGTCGGGCAAAGACAGCACGGTCGCTGCGGGAATGCGCTGGGCCATCGACCACGGGGCCCGCATCATCAACATGAGTTTCAGCGGCGCGGAGGTCTCTCCGGCCTTGACAGAGGCGGTCGCGTATGCGCAAAGCAAGAACGTGCTTCTCGTCGTTGCGGCTGGAAACGAGGGCAGCTCCGATCCGACCTTTCCTGCCGCCACAGATCCGGTGATCGCGGTCGGCGCTACGGACCAGGCGGACCATCGCGCCTACTACTCGAATTTCGGGGATTGGATCGACATTGCCGGCCCGGGTACCAACATCTTGAGCACCTACTGGGACGGCACCTCCACCTATCGGACGGACACGGGCACGTCTATGGCGGCCCCCCACGTGACCGGCGTGATTGCGCTGCTCCTCTCGCTCCATCCGGAGTATTCGATTCCCGAGGTCGAAGCCATCCTCCGTTCGACGGCGGACCCGATCGGCGACTCCGGCCTGGGCGCGGGACGCGTGAACGCGGCGCGTGCCGTGGCGGCCGCGGCCCAGCTACCGCCCACGCCGACGCCGCCTCCTCCGACGGCGGTCGCGACACCAACGCCAACTCCGCCCCCATCGCCGGTTCCAGGTCGGTCGCGCGCATTCACCTACAATACGCCGTCGCCGGCGAGCACCGTGTACCTCCCGGCGTTGGCGCGCAGCACGGATGGGTGGAACAGCCACATCAGCGTCATGAACACGGGCAATGCCCCCGCCTCTACGACGATCCGCCTCATCGAGGTGAATGGCTCGTCCACGCTCAGCCTGAACGCCGTACTCCCCGCCAACGCCTCGACAACCGTCGAGCTGGAGTCGATAGACTTCCTCAGCGGCTCATGGGAGGGCTCGGGCGTCATAAGCTCCGAGGGGGCGATCGCCTCCGTCGTGACCGCTACTCGCGCCTCCTGGAATTCGATCGCCTACGACGGGCGTGTCGGGGGCACGCCCGTCGCGTACGCGCCGCTGGTCTTCAAGAACCGAAACGGCTGGAGCACCACAGCCTACGTTCAAAACCTGGGTGCCGATCCGACGTTCGTGCAACTCGCCTACACCAGCGCGGACGGGCCCGGCGTGTGGACTGATCGCGTGTCGATCCCGGCGGCGGCGAGCCGCCGGATCAGTCTTCGAGACACGACGGCCATCCCCGACAATTTCGTTGGCGGCCTGACCGCGACGAGCCAGGACGCGCAGCCCCTTGCCCTGGTGATCCTCGAAACCAACCCAATCGGCAACGCGGCAGCCTACACTGCGCCCCTCAACAGTGGCACCAATCTCGTGGCGCCGGTCGTGTTCAAGAACAGGCGGACGAACGGCACGTGGAACACCGGGGTGCAAATTCAAAACCTGGGAGCGGACACCGCGCACGTGACCGTGACGTATCGGGGAACGGACGGGCCAGGCGACTCGTACAGCGATCGCGGCAGCATCGACCCGGGCGGGTCGCGAACCTTTTATCAGCCATCGTCGCCTGGGCTCCCAGACGGCTTCGTGGGCTCTGCCACCATCGCCGTCGACAACGCGCAGCTCGTCTCTGGCCTCGTCAACGAGGTGAATTACGATCGGAACGTCTCGTCGACCTATCAGGTGCTGGCATCGGGCCAGAATACCCTTTACGCGCCATTGCTCATGCGAAACGTTGCGGGCGCAAATACCGGCCTGCAGGTGCAGAATCTCGGCCAGCAAGCAGCTGCCCTGACGATTACGTACCGCAGCCAGACGGGCACAGCGCTGTTGGTGCAGTCGGACGTGATCGGACCCGGCTCCGCCAAGAGCTATTTCCAGCCGGCCATTGGCGGGCTTCCGGACGGATTCATCGGGTCCGCGACGGTCGTGGCCGACAACGGTCAGCCGATCGCCGCCATCGTCAACGCGGTCGCCTATTGACGCGGCGAGGGGGGGACCCCCCCCTTTGCCCTCTCGTAACGGGGAGAATTCGCTACCATTTGCGGTGGCCGATCAAAAGGCGAAAGCTAAGGAAGTGACGCGTGAACCACGAATCGGTGGGCCTGGAGCAGGTCGATGCTCCACCCCGGCACCGGCGAAGCCTGCTCGCGCGCGCAGTCACGGTCCTCGCGTTTGCCGTCCTGACGGTGCAGCTCTGGCGCTTACAGATCGTCGACAACCTCGTCCATCGCGCTGCGGCGGAGGACAATAGCCTGCGTCCTACGACGATCCAGCCCCTACGCGGGGTCATCTACGACCGCAACATGACGCCGCTTGCCGTCAATGCGCCGACGTTCGTCGCCACCATCACAGAGGCCGACGTTCCTGCCGCCCGCCGAAGCCAGATCTTTAAAGAAACGGCGGACATCCTCGGCATGACCGTGGGAGACATCGAGCAGACGCTCCGGTCGAAGTCCGCCGATTCGCGATCGTTCACACCCATCGCCATTATGGAGAACGTACCGCGAGAAACCGCGCTGCAGCTGGAGGAGCGGAGCTGGGCGCTGCCCGGCGTCAACATCCAGGTCGCGACGGTCCGGCAGTACGTCGACGGCCCAATTTTCTCACACATCGTCGGCTACACGGCCCTCCCCGCCCCGGACGAATACGCCAAGCGATACAAACCGGACGGTTACCAGATCGACGAGCGGGTTGGGGCAACCGGAGTGGAGCAGTCCTACGAGGCGGACCTTCACGGCCATCCCGGCGCCAGGCTCGTCGAAGTCGACGTGTCCGGGCGACCGATTCGCGAGGTGCAGGAGCAGGCCGCTGAACCGGGCCACCGGGTTATCTTGAGCATCGATGCCGATCTGCAGCGCGCGGTGTACGACGTGATGAAGAAAAAGGTAGGCGAGGATTCCTCAGGCGTAGCGATTGTCATGGACCCGCGCAACGGCGAGATTCTGGCGATGGTTTCTATCCCAGGGTTCGACAACAACCTGTTCGCCATGCCCAACAACGACCAGGAGATCAACCATCTCCTGTCAGACCCGCGACTGCCCCTCTTCGACCGGAGCATAGCCGGGCAATACCCGCCGGGGTCAACGTTCAAGCTCGTCACCGGCATCGGCGCGCTTGAGGAGGGCGTCGCAACCCGAGATACGCGGATCGACTGCAACGGTGGGCTCCGGATTCCGAACCCGTACAATCCGTCGGCGTCCACGTATCTTCCGGACTGGGGCGTCATGGGCGTGCTGGACTTCGTTCAGGGTCTCGCCCAGTCGTGCAACGTGTATTTCTACACGCTGGGTGGGGGGTATGGTCCCATTGACGGGCTCAAGGCGGACCGCATCGCCCGGTACGCCCGCATGCTCGGGTACGGAGAGCGGACCGGCATCGACCTATCGTCCGAGGCGGCCGGCCGCGTTCCCACACCCGCGTGGAAGCAGGCGACTATCGGCGAAGAGTGGGTGCCGGGCGACACCTATCACATGGCCATCGGCCAGGGGGATGTACTGGCGACCCCTCTCCAGGTGGCGAACCTGACAAACGCCATCGCGACCGGGGGCACCTTCTACCGACCCCACGTCGTGCGCTCGGTCGCCGACGAAGACGGCCAGCCGGTGCACGACCCAACGCCCCAGGTGCTTCGCCAGGTCACGCTGAAACCGGAAACGATCTCGGCGATTCGCGACGGCATGGCCGCGGTCATGGACACGTCGCAGGCAAAGCCGCACAACAACATTGGAGTGCGGGTGGCAGGGAAGACAGGCACCGCCGAGTATGCTGCCCCACGCGGGGGGAGCGCCATTGGTCCGACCCACGGCTGGTTCACCGCGTATGCCCCGGTGGAGAACCCGCGCGTCTCCGTTACCGTGTTCGTCGAGCACGGCGGGGGTCCAAGTGACGCCCTGCCGCCGGCAATGGACATCTTGCGGGAATATTTCGAGCGCTATCCTTAAGAATCGCTCCCTGATATAATCGGGCGAGGCTACATTGATTACCGTTGAACACCTCTCGAAGTACTACGGTCGTATCCCCGCGGTCGACGATATCTCCTTTGATGTCCCCAAGGGCGAAATCCTCGGCTTCCTTGGGCCGAATGGCGCAGGGAAGACGACGACAATGCGGATCCTGACCGGTTATATGCCCCCAACTGGCGGCAGAGCGACCGTTGCGGGACATGATGTTTTCAAGGATTCGCTCGAGGCGCGAAAGCACATCGGGTACATGCCCGAAACGGTTCCGCTCTATCCGGAAATGACCCCAAAGAGCTATCTGCACTTCATGGGCAAGATTCGGGGCTTAGACGGGCGAAGACGGCGCGCGCGCATCGACGACGTCGCCGATAAGTGCAAGATCGGCGATGTCATGAATCGGCTGATCGGCAAGCTCTCCAAGGGGTATCGCCAGCGTGTCGGCCTCGCGCAGGCGCTGCTCGCGGACCCCGAAGTCCTGATCCTCGACGAGCCCACCGTGGGCTTGGACCCGCGCCAGATCGTCGAGACGCGACAAGTCATCCGCGACCTGGCGGGCGCCCACACCGTCATTCTCAGCACGCACATCCTTCCCGAAGTCTCGATGACGTGCCAGCGCGTCATCATCATCAACCGCGGTCGAGTCGCAGCGATCGACACGCCGGAAAACCTCCAGCGACGCATGCGCGGGTCCGATTCCCTCGAAGTCGAAGTCCGCGGCCCGTGCGAGGCCATCATGGCGGCGATCCAGGCGATCCCGGAAGTTCTGACGGTGAAAGCCCGCGGCAATGGCACCGATAGCCACGTGTTCGCCGTGGACTGCGCCTTGGGCAGCGACATCCGCGAACAGCTCGCGCAAACCGTGGTGCAGCGCGGCTGGGGCCTGCGCGAGCTGCGCCCCGCTTCGGTCAGCCTCGAGGAGATCTTCGTGCAGCTCGTAACCGCTGAGCCTGCCGCTGCCTGAGCCAGGCCCGCATGCGTGGTCAATTCCTTGGAGTCTGAAAACCAATGATTCGTAATGTCGCCGCGGTCGCGGAGCGGGAGATTCGCTCCTACTTTGTGTCGCCGGTCGCCTGGGTCGTCACCGCCGTGATGATCGCGATGTGGGGATTCCTTTTCGGAATCATCATTCCACAGAGTCGACAGGCGGACCTGCGACCGGTCCTGAACAACTTCAGCGTCACCTTCCTCCTGGCGGGTCCGCTGCTGACCATGCGCCTCATCGCGGAGGAGGCCCGCACGGGCACGCTCGAGCTGCTCCTCACGCAGCCCATCCGTGACGTCGAGCTGGTTCTCGGGAAGTATCTCGGCAGCGTCGTCTTCCTCCTCTTCATGCTGGCTATGACCCTCTACTTCCCACTGCTCCTCAACATGTTCGGAAATCCAGACCGGGGACCCATGGTCGGCGGGTACCTCGGCGTCATGCTGCAGGGGATGGCGTTTCTCGCCATTGGCTTGATGGCGTCAGCGCTGACACAGAACCAGATCATCGCCGCGGCGGTGACGTTCGTCACGCTGCTCCTGCTGTGGCTCAGCGACTCGCTTTCGCGCCAGTTCACCGGCATCCCCGGCCAGGTCGCTCAATACGTCAGCATCACCAAGCGGTTCGAGGACATGCCTCGAGGCGTCGTCGACACCAAAGACATCGTCTTCTTCGTGACCGTCATCATCGCTTGCCTTTTCATCACGACGCAGATCATCTCGGCCCGGCGATGGCGATGAGCCAGGTGGCTGTCCTCCAGCCGCGCAAAGGAGCTGCGCCATGATCCCTCAGCAAACGATGACGCACCAGAGCTGGCTGGATCGGGCACGTGGGCCGCTGGCCCTCGTGAGCGGGCTGGCCCTTCTGGTCGCCGCGGGCTCGGCCCTCGTCGCGGGGGAATTCAGCGTCCTCTCCCGATTGGCGCTCGCTGTGGCGATCCTCTGCTTCGGTATGTACATCGCCATTGATCCGGCGAAAGCCTGGGGCAACGTTACGAGCCGCGAATCGCAGTACGGATCGAACGCGTTTGTCATGTGCCTAGCCATGATCGGAATCCTGGCTCTCGTCAACGTCCTGGCCAATCGCTACCACGAACGCTGGGACCTCACTGCCCAGCGCGACTTCTCCCTTTCAGAGGCGACCCTCAAGCTCCTGGCAGACCTGCCGGCACCAGTCCACGCAACCGCCTATTTCTCCTCCTCGCTGCCCGACGCCCAGAAAGTCGAAGATCTCTTGAAGGAGTACGCCGCGCGATCGAACGGCATGCTCACGTGGGAGACCGTCGACTTCAACATGAACCCGGCCGAAACGAAGCTCGCCGGCGTCAACGTCGACGGCACGATTCGATTTCGTTGGGCCGGCAAGACCGGGCCCGACGATCCGAAGCAGGATTCCATCACCACTGACGAGGCGCACATCACGACCGCGCTGTTGAAGCTGGTCAACCCAACCCCGCTCAAGGTGTACTACCTGACGGGACACGGCGAGCGAGACCTCGACAATTTCCAGGACGAAGGCTATTCGGACCTCAAAACGCAAATCCAGGCGGACAACTACGTCGTCGAATCGCTGAACCTCCTCTCGACGGGGAAAGTGCCCGACGACGCCAAGGCGGTCATCATCGCAGCCCCCAAGACGGCGTTGCTGGACGACGAGCTGAAGGCGTTGAACGACTACCTGGACGGCAACGGCCGTCTTCTCCTCTTCGTCGACCCCCTCCAGACCGACTCGAACGTCGGCGAGCTGATCAAACGCTGGGACCTCAACATCGGAGATGGCGTGGCCGTGGACCCGGTGAGCGCTCTCGGACAGGATCCGCTCGCCATCATCGTCCAGCGGTACGGACTCCACACGATTGTCAAAGACCTGGGCACCATCTCGCTGATGCCGTTCTCTACTTCCATCGAGATTCCCAACCTGATCAAGAAGGGTGTGGACATCAGCGGACTGGCGCTGACCTCTGGTGACCGGTCGTGGCTCGAGACGGACCGCTCCAAACTCCAGTACACCGATGGGGAAGACAAGAAGGGGCCGCTCACCTTGGCCGTGGCGGTCGAGCAAGTCGAAAATCCACCGGCCGAGGAGCCGCCCCCCGGGTTCGAGGATCCCAACAAGAAGGTCAAGAACCGAGCGGTCATCATCGGCAGCTCAGAGATGGGCGTCAATGGGCTCATCAAGCAGCAGATCGCAAACCGCGACTTCATTCTCAACTCCCTGAACTGGATTACGCAGACGGACCAGCTCATCACGACCCGCCCACGGATCGATCAGCAGCGCACCGTCTTTCTCACGCCAGCGCAGGGCAACTTTGTTTTCTTCTCGAGCGCCGTGTTCTTCCCGCTCGTCATCCTCGGCGTGGGCGGCGTGATCTGGTGGATGCGGCGCTGACCCATGGCCCGTAACACCGTCCTCATGGTCGTCGCATTCGCCGTCCTGGCAGCCGGCGTGTTCGCCATCGAAAAGACGCAGCCAGCGCCGGCCGCAGAGGGCGCCCCGACGTACATCGTCGACGCCAAAGACACGGACGTGCAGCGGCTCGACGTTCAGACCTCGGCGGGGAGTCAGGCATTCGAGCGCGCGGAGCCCGTTGGCTGGAAGTTCGCCGACAGTGGCGATCAGGCGGACCTGAGCCGCGTGAGCAGCGTCGTCAATCGTCTGGTGAAGCTGCGCAGCTCGGCCAAGGTTACCGACAAACCCGGCGACCTGGCGCAATACGGCCTCTCGCCGGCTGCCGACCAGGCGACGCTGTCCATGAAGGACGGCAAGACGATCCGCGTGCTCGTGGGATCAAAAACGCCGAACGGTGCCGCCTACTACGCGATGGTGGAGGGCCGCGGCGAGCTGCACACGATCAACACACTGCTCGTCGGCGATATCGAGAAGCTGGTGAGCGAGCCGCCCATCCCAACGCCAGTGGTGACGGCAACGCCAACGGAAGCTGTCGCGGGAGCATCGGAATCCGCCGCCGACGCCACGCCAAGGCCCAGCCAAACGCCAACGCCGACCGTCGGGCTGCCCGCCCCGTCTACGTCGCAGTGAGGTCGGACGTCGCGGCCGGTCCCGAAAAGGACGAGCGCGTCCGTGAGCACGCGCTCGAGATCTGCCATCGCCTGATGGTCTTCTATGGGCCTCCGAGTCCCCGCCCGCTTCAGGACCCGCTGTCCGAGCTGATTCAGACCGTGCTTTCCCAGAATACTGCCGACGTGAACTCCGATCGCGCCTTCGCTCAGCTCATGGACCGGTACCGAGGGGATTGGACCGCAGTCGCCCGGGCCCCGGTCTCGGAGGTGGCGGACGCGATTCGATCCGGTGGGCTCGCGGACATCAAGGCGGCCCGCATCCAGAACATCCTGCGAAGCGTTACGGACCGCCTCGGCGAGCTGGACCTCTCCTACCTGCGAGACGTCCCGCTGGAGGAAGGTCGAGCGTTTCTCCGATCGCTCGACGGGGTGGGGCCAAAGACCGCGGCGTGCGTTCTGCTTTTCGCGTGCGGCAAGCCTGCGATGCCCGTCGACACGCACGTGCTCCGCGTCAGCCAACGAATTGGCCTGGTTGGCGACAAGACGAGCGCGGAGCAGGCGCACATGGCGCTCGAAGCCGCGGTGCCGGCCGATCTCGTGTATGCGTTCCACATGCTCCTCATCACCCATGGCCGCCAAATCTGTAAGGCACAACGGCCGCGCTGTTCGACGTGCCCCGTATCCGCGCAGTGCGCATTTCCGGCGAAGACCGGGTCAGACGGGGATGGCCGGGGCGCATCCGGTCGGGGGAGCCAGAGCTGAGCGCACCGCTACGGTCGACGGAGCTGACCGCCGCGCTGGAGGCCGCGCGCGCCGCGGGCCGGCTCCAGCGCCGACGATTCCGCCGATGGCACGCGGTCGAATTCAAGACGGACGACACTCCCGTTACCGCGACGGACCGCGATTCGGAGCGGATCATCCGAGAGGTGCTCGTCCAGCGGTGTCCGGGGTGTGAATTTCTTGCCGAGGAGAGCTACACGACCGGCGCGCCCTTGACGCCCGTCGCCGATGGATGCCGCTGGATCGTTGATCCGCTAGATGGGACCAAGAAGTTCGTCCGCGGCCTCCCCTTTTTCGGACCGTGTGTCGCATTGGAGCGTGACGCCGACCTCGTGGCGGGCGTCATCCACCTGCCCGCGCTCGCAGAGACCTTCGCGGCCCAACGCGGCGACGGGGCCGACCTAAACGGGAATCCAATCCACGTGTCGGACGTGTCGCAGCTCGATCGCGCCTACGTCGTTTACGCCAACGAGTCCGAGTTCGCCCGGCGGGGCTGGGGTGAGGTCATCCGCCAGCTGATCGCGTCCACATATCACAACCCAGGATTTCTCGACCTGTACTCATACGGAGCGCTGGCGGCTGGCCGCGTAGACGCGGTGGTCATGATCGGCGAAGCCCCGTGGGATACGGCCGCGGCACGACTCATCGTCGAGGAAGCCGGGGGGAGATTTACCGACTTTCAGGGTGAGGCCAGTGTCTACGGCGGCACGACCCTCGCGTCCAATGGACTCCTCCACGCAGCGCTTCTCGACCTCATTCAGAGCGCCACCGATGGCCGCCACTGATGCGGGTCACGGACGGCGCGACGAACCTTCGGAATTCGACGACGCATCGGCGCTGAAGTTCGGACGGGCCTCGTCCGCCGAAGCCTGGGGCCCGTGAATAGGGATCAACAAAACCTGGCCCGCCTGGAGCTTCGCCGGATCGTCGATCCCGTTCGTGGCTGAGATCACGCCCACACTCACGCCAAACCGCTGCGAGATCTCCGCGAGCGTCTGGCCCGGCTCAACCGCGTGCACGACGCCGGGCGTCATCGGAACGTAGACGACCTGGCCGGGCTGGACCACGCCCGTGCTCTGAAGCCCGTTCGCTGTGACGAGATCCTGCGCGGCGATCCCGTACGCCCGCGCGATGGAAGACACGTCCTCACCGCGCCCGACGACGTGTCGGACAATCACCGGTGCGATTGGCGGGCTGCTCGGCGCCGCGCCAGGCGCAGACACACGCTCTGGCTGAGCGCCCGGAGTGCTTGCCGACGCCGGGGGCGACTCCGCGATGGGAGCGGCAATCGATGGCGCGACTGCGGACGCCTCCGCGCTCGCCCCGCCGGCCGTAATGGGCGCCGCGACGGGGGCGGCGCCTTCGCTCGCGATGACCTGCCTTGGCGTTGAAGAACCGGCGTCGGTCCGCGGGGACCGACGGGCAGACTCAACCAATGGCGGCGCCGAGGCGATCGCCGTCGTGCGGGCCGGGATGGCGATGCGGGTTTGGCTCAGCGCAACGAGCCAGCCAACGCCGGCTACGAGCACGATGAGGATGATCGCCACGAGGCGACCGGTCGCGCTGGGCTCGGCATCAGACTGCGTCGGCCTGCGTGACCGCGCCGACGTGATGCGCGGTCGTTCTATGGAGAATCGATCGTACACGCACTGCTCCTCGGATCTTGCTGACTCCAAGCATAGCCGCGCGGAGATTGTGCGCTGCACGCGGATGCGCGGCTACGATCGGTTGATGTAGCGCTGTGATGCGGTTGTGATAGACGGGCCGACGAACGCCGACAAATTATTCGATTCGCGCGGCGGCGGCCGCCGGCCTTACGTCATCGCGAAGGTGGATCCGCCAGGTCCTTTGATGACCTCGATGCGGACGGGAAACGCGTCCTTCAGGTCGTCGAGGTGGGTGATGACGAGAATCCGTTCAAAGTCGGCCTGAACGGTTCGAATCGCCTCGACGAGACGGTCGCAACCCTCGCGGTCCTGGCTCCCGAATCCCTCGTCGATGGCGAGCATCTGGAGCGGCGCATTCGCCCGACGCGCGAGGAGCTTGGAGAGGGCGATGCGGATGGCGAAGTTGATCCGGAACTTCTCGCCGCCGGAGAACAGCTCGTAGGGGCGTGTTCCCAGCTCGTCAGACACCAGGACGTCCAGCGTGCTCACCGTTCCGCCCGTCCTTCCCGGACGCTGCGTCTGCATCCTGACCCGCATGCGGCCGCTCGTGAGACGCGAGAGGAGCTCATTCGCGATATCCTCGATCTCGGGCAGAGCCTGGTCGATGATCATTTCCTGAATTCCGCTCTTGCCGAAGGCGTCGGCGAGCTGGGTGTAGGCGGAGACCTCCTCGAGACAGTGCGTGAGGTTGCGCTTCTGCTCCTCAACCTCTCGAGCCCTGGCGTTCAGCCAGGAGACCATCTGCTTCGCCTCCCCCACGCGCTGGGCCGCTGCGCGGTGCGCGGCGGCGCTCTCCTGCAACTCAGCCTCTTTCGCGGCGAGGGCGGACCGCTTGGCAGGCAACGCCGCGGCTTCCTGGACCAGCACGTCCGTCTCCCGATCGAGCCTCGACACCTCGGCATGGACTGCCGCCAGCTGGGCATCGAGCGCCGCTCGGTGCGCGGACGCCGTCTGGATGGTCGCGCGGGCGGCGTCGAGCGCTCGCATGCTGTCTGGGGCGTCGCGAAGCCGCTCGCGGGTCTCGCGCAACGCGCGATGCGCTTCAGGATCGTAGCCGGTGGCTTGCATCGCCTGGCGAAGCGGTGCCACGCGCGAGCGGGCCTCCAACGCGTAGTCGTTGGATTCCAGCGCCTGGCGATACGCCGCGGCCACTGCGCGGACCTCCGTCAGCGCCCGCCGATCCTCTTCTGCGTGCCGAAGCTGCGCCTGCAGGTCGCCGAGTTCGCGCTCGATCGCCGCGCGCCCGTTCAATTGCTCACGGAGCGACGCGGCGCGTTCTTGTGCGCTCTTGGTCACCTTCAGCTGCGCAAGATAATCCGCCCGGGCGCGCTCCAGCTGGCGCTCGACTTCGCGAAGCTCTTCGGTGAGCCTCTTGTGGGCGGCTGCGAGACCGGAGGCCCCAAGCTCCTGCCCACAGAGAGGGCAAGTATCGTTCTGCCCCAGCAGCTCCAGCCGCTGCCGGACCCGATCGGGCTCTTCTTTCAGACGCTCTCCTTCCCGGCGAAGGACGGCAAGCCTCTCGTTCGCGGCGTCAAAGGCCTTGCGCGCGTCCTCGTCCTCGCGCGCCAACGCGTCATAGCGAATGATGTCGGCCTGGATCGCTTCGGCTTTGGCCTGAGCTGACTCAACGCCCGCCAGGCGGCGCTCGACGTCAGCGGCCCTGTTCTCCGCCGCGGTCAGCTCTGCCTGGATGCGGCCGCGCTCCCGATCGACGGAAGACTCGACGCGCTGCAGCTCGTCACGAGCCTGACACCAGGCCTGAAAGCGGCCCGCCATGTCACGCTCTTGCTCGTCCGCCTTTTGGAACGCGGCGAAGTCCCGTTCGATCTCGCCGGCGCGCGACTCGGTCGCGGCCGCTTCGGCTACCTGCCGCGCCAGCTCCTCGATCTGCTTCTCGAGGCCATGGACCCGATCTCCGGCGATCTCGCGAGCGGCGCGCTTCTCGGCGGCTTGCCGATCGACCCCGACGAGTCGGTCGACCTCGCGGACCAGGGCGGTCCGCTCCGCTGTCAGCTCATCGACCTCGCGTTGCGCGTCCGCTTCGGCGCGAATGCTGTCGGCAAGCGCGCGCTCGAACTCTTCCCGACGCGCCAGCTCGGCCTCCGCCGCGCGGATCTGGCCGCTCAACCGATCCGCGCTCGCGCGGGCCTCTCGCATCGCCGCGTGGGCGGCGTCCGCAAGCTCGTCGTACTGGCCAAGGTTGAGGATGTCGCCGAGCACCTGCTTTCGGTGCTGCGGCGTCATGAGCATGAATGCGTCGGCTTTCCCCTGCTGAACGAACGACGCATGGACGAAGGTGTCGTGGGTCATGCGGAGTAGGCGGCTGATGGCGTCCTGTGTCTGGCCGACGCTGCCTTCGGCGAGCGGCCGCCAGATTGACCCGTCGAAGCCCTCGAACCGCAGCTCCGTGGAACCGCTGCGATTGCGCACCGTGCGCCGCCGCGTCACGCGGTAGCGGCCGCCGTCCATCAAGAACTCCAGCGCCACCGACATCTCGCTGGCGCCGTGCCGGACGAGGTCGTCTCCCGCGCGCGACCCGCCCCGCGGCTCTCCCCACAGCGCCCACACCATGGCATCGAGCAGGGCGCTCTTGCCGTTCCCGTTGGCGCCGGAGAGACAGGCAACGTGGACACCGTCGAGGTCCAGGGGCGGCGGTCGATCGCCATAGGACAGGAAGTTCCGAATCTCGAGACGGAGGGGGATCATGCTAGGCTCAAAGCCTGGACTGAATCAGGCGCTGCGCGTACGAGCGGAGGCGCTCCCGTTCGTCGGACGGAAGCTGTTTCGCCGAGAAGAATTCGTCGAGTAGCTCCATGGGCGTCTTGCCCTCCACCGACGCGCCCGCGAACCGGGTGCGCGCCGGTCGATCGACCTGCCGCGAGATCTCGGCGATCCAGAAGGCGCCGGCCAAGGCGGCCCGCGCGCGCCCCTCGTCGAAGAGCGCCTCATTTTGCGCCGTCAGCTCGACTCGCAGGCGCACCACCGCGTCATCGATCTCCGGCCGATGGCGATCGATCTGCCGCAGCGCCACGGCCGTCGGGTCATCGCCCGTCGCTTTGACTGGAATCGTGAGGAAGCGCCGCGCGGGAACGGGGAAGAACTCCCACTCGGCGTGGCCTTTCGAGACTTCGGCCACGACGTATCCTTTGTCCTCCAGCTCCTCACCGAAGTTCACGCGTTCGATGCTGCCCGGATAGACGGCGGGTGGCTGCGAACCGAAGGACTGGTGCGCATGGATGTGGCCAAGGGCAACGTAGTCGAAAGGCGGTACGGTGAGCACGCTGGCAGGAATCAGCGGGTCATTCCCAACGGTGAGCATTCGCTCCGCGCCGTCTCGCGCCTCCTGGGCGTGCAGGTGAGCGACGAGGATGGCTGGCGCCGTCCGCAACTCGGGATCGCCGCGCATCTCCTCGACGCGCTCGCCCAACGCCCCCACGACCTTGACCACAAAGTCGGCGATGTAGCGCTCGAAATCGCTCGACAAGAGATTTTGAGCGCCCTCGTGCGCCACGACGACACTTCGGGTGATCCAGGGAAGCGCGGCGATGATGGCCGGGCCCGATGGCGTGTCGACCCGGTGGCAGTCGGGCTGGCGGCCGACCGTGACCCCTGCCACTTCCAGCTCGTGGAAGATGTCGATGGACGTCGCGCGACTCACCGCATTGGGCACGTCGTGGTTGCCGGCCAGCAGAAACACCGGAACGCGTGCGCTCGCCAGTCGCAGAATCCGACGGGCGAACGCCCGCTGGTGAGTCGGGGAGGGGTCTCGCGACTTGTAAATGTCGCCCGCCATGACGACGAGATCGGCGCGGCCATCGATGGCCGCGTCCACGATCCGGTCGAGCGAGGCCAGAAAATCGTCGAGGCGACGCGGCAAGCCGGTCTGCGGATCGATTGGGCCGTGGGTCTCCATGCCGATGTGCAGGTCCGCAGTGTGGACGACCTTCATCAATCGTCCGGAAGCGTGGCCATGTCGAGCAGACCGCGGCCGGTGGGAAGGTCCATGCGCTTATCGCTCGCCGTCGCGTCCGCGTAGAAAGCTTCGTCGATCGTGCGGACCTTCACCACCACCGGCATCGGCACCGCGTGTCCCAGCAGGATGGCTTCTTGCTGGCTATCCAATGACGCGAGGACGGACCGGAGATGGGAGGCGCCGCTCACGCCGGCGAGAATTGCCGCGATGTCGTTCTCGTCGTTGAGCTGGCAGCTGAATCGCGTGCCAATCTGTGAGAGCACTTCAGGGTCAATGCCGGACGGACGTTGATCGACGACGAGGAGCGTCACGTTGAACTTGCGCAGCTCCCGGGCGATCTGGCCGAAGCTTGTGTGCCGGGCAGCGCTCGGGCTCAAGAACTTGTGCGCCTCCTCAATGGTCACGACGAGCTGCCGTGGACGTTCGCGATTCTCGGCGTCCGCGAGCTGCGAGTCGGTCCGCCACTTGTCGTGGATGCGCCGCGTGATGATGTTGGCGACGAGCATGTATTGGAGGAGGTCACCCTCCTGATCGAACGCTAGGACGACGCTGCGCCCGCTCGAGAGGCTTCGGACGATGTGGCTGATGGACGACGCCTCCGGCGAACGGAACTCCGAAATCACGAAATCCAGTCGCTGCAGCTGGCTCAGCTTGCGCTTCAGCGCCCCCACGGCGGCCGGGTGCGCTCCGGCCCGATCGGCAAAGTCCTTGATGGCCGGCGTGTCCATTTCTAGGAGATTCAGAAGCCACCCCTCCCTGAACTCGGTTTCGAGGAGATGAATGGTCTCGAGCGCCGTTTCGTTCAGGTTCAGCAGCTCCGACAGCAGCACGACGTCGTCGCGCGTGATCTCGTTCATACCGATGGCGATGTCCCCATCCGACTTGTGGCCGATCGGGCGGGGGCGGTTCGACTTGAGGGTGTACACGGCAACACGGCGACCGAAGAGGTCGGTCAGGCTCCGGAGCACCGCGCCCCGGTCAGGTTTCGGCCACGCATACTCGCTGTGCATGTCGAAGATAAGGTTCACCGCCCGGTCGCTCCGGATGAGCCCGCAGAGGAGGAGGCGGGTGAGCATGCTCTTACCGGAGCCAGACTTGCCAAAAACCCCGTTGGAGCGTTCGGCGACGCGTTCGAGGTCGAGGAGGATCGGAATATCCATGTCCCTGGGCGTGCCGACTTGCCAGGAGGAATCCCCCGGCTGAGCGAACACGCGATCGAAATCGGCGCGACCTGCGAGGCTGACCGGCGCGAAGTGGACGGGAACCGTCCGAACCGGCAGGGCCTGGCCCAGCTCCGACGGGTCGGTCTCCGCCGCCGGCATCTTGCCGAGCATCAGCATCGGCTGCAGGGAGACCGACCCGAAGAGGTTCGTTCCTTGGAGCACCAGGCGCGTGAACGCATCGCTGGGGTCCGGCGGGTTCGCCAGCACGTCGGCGTTCGCGGCGTTGAGCATGACGTCCGTGACGAGACAGAAGAAGTCGTACTTTTCGCCGTGAATCTTGACGAATTGCCCCACCCGTACATCTTCGACCGAGCAGTCGGCGTCCAAGTTCGCCGTGATCCCTTTGGTGAGCGTGCCATCGACGACGACGGCGAGCGGGCGACCTTCGTTCGGGTTCATGGAATGGTTCATCTCCCGCCCAGGAGCCGCTCGCGGTCGAAAAACCGAATGGCGGTTGCGATCAGAAAAACGTCGAGCGCCACGAACGCGGTGCCCAGGACCCACAGGGCGTGGCGGGTGAGGAAGAAGAGCACCACCGTCTGCGGAATCATAAAGGCGACGATGGGAAGAACGATGAGTCCGTTGAGCTGATAGGCTGCGCGATACGTCGCTACCCGCGTGGAGATCAGGGCAGCCACGCTCGCTGACATCAGGGCCATCAGTGGCACGATGATGAAGGTCGATGCCGTCCATTCCGGGTCGGCGAGGAGCAGGTGCGGGAAATACTGGTTGCCGGAGAACCAGATCCCGACCGCCAGGATCGCAGTCCCCCACCACGTCCCGAGGACGGCTGGGACGACCGCGGTCATGAGCTTGCCGAAAAAGAGGGCGCCGTTGCCGATGGGCGTCGCCAGCAACGGCTCGAGGGTGTCGCGCTCCTTCTCGCCGACGAAGCTGTCGGCCGCCACCGTCGCCGTGAGCGCGACCGTGACGATCCAGAACAGCGGAAGGGTGAGCGCTTTGAGCGCTTTCCCGACCGTCTTCGCCTGGTCGGCCTCGCTCAGCTGCAGAAAGGCGTTGGACCATGCGGGTGGCATGCGCTCGACACCGACGCTGCCGACGACGATGCTGACCGTCCCCGTGTCGACGGTTGACGTCCCGTACAGGCCAAGCGAGACGATCAGCGCCATGAGGGTGGGGAGGATGAAGATGGGCCCGACGAGGTTGAAGTCCCGAACGACTTCGGTCAGCTCACGTCGGGTCACGAGGAGTGTTCGGGTCACTTTCCCCCTTTCTCATCACGTGGAGATACGCGTCTTCGAGGCCCATCGCCTCGAGCTGCAACGACAAAACGTCTGCCCCGGCTTCGACGAGCTGGCGCACCACCCGGGGATTGACAGACGCGGCGTCCGTTGTGCGGTATGTGATCGTGCCGTTCTCGGTAGCCAGCGCCTCCACGCCCGGCGTCGCGTGGACCACCGCCACGTAGTTGGGCAGAACCGCGCGCAGGGACAATCGCACCGCCTGAGCAGCCATCGCCTTGAGCTCGATCGGCGTCCCCTCGGCGATGGATCTCCCCTGCTGGACAATACTGATCCTCCAGCACAGCTGCTCCGCCTCCGCCAAATTATGCGTGCAGAGCAGCACGGTGCACCGCTCGGTGCGAATCAAATCGACGATGTGGTCGCGCACGGTCTTGGCCGCTTCCGGATCCAGGGCCGCGGTGGGCTCGTCGAATAGCAGGACCTGGGGCCTGTGGATCAGGGCGCGCGCGATGGCGACCTTTTGCTTCATCCCCTTGGAGAAGCTGCGGAGCCGCTCGTTCCGCGCATCCCAGATATCCAGTAGCCGCATCAGGCCCTCGATTCGCGCCCGTCGCTGCGACCCCTGCAATCCGTACATCTGCGCAAAGAAGTCCAGATACTCGCCGGCCTTGAGCCGGTCATAGAGACCGGGGACCTCCGTCAAGATGCCGATGGTCGACCTCACCTTCTCCGGGTTCCGCGCCGCGTCAACGCCCGCGACCCATGCGCTTCCGCCGTCGGGATTGAGCAGACAGGCGAGGATCCGCATCGTCGTGGTCTTCCCTGCGCCGTTCGGGCCGAGCAGGCCATAGATTCGCCCCTCCGGAACGGAGAAGGTCATCCCATTGAGCGCTCGCTTCTCGCCGAAGCGCTTGATGAGGCCGTGCGCTTCGATCATGCCAGCATGGACGACGACGAGGTCTCGGCCGGGCGAATGCGCTGCAAAATCGCGCGAAGGCGCTGATGATCGTCGCGAAGAAGCGTCGCCACTTCTCGTCCGGCCCGTACCAGGTACTCGGAGGGTCCGCGCGGCGGCGAGCTGATCGACGCGACCAGCCGGATGTGGGTCGCGATCACGTCCTCGTTCGGCGCGTTCTGCGCTTCCAGCAACGTACGAAAGTAGTGCATCTCCGCGGCAAAGCGCTCGACCTCGTCGTGGGAGCACACGGTCACGGAGTAGTGGATCGGCACGGCAATGGGAGGAAGGTACTGATGACGGCCCGATCCATCGCGGAAGCCGACGACCAGGCTGCGAAAGCACGTCCGAAGGACGAACTCCAGATCAGGATGCGCCTGATAGATCTGGGCGTCTTCGCACCCGTCGCGTCCCCGCAGCACCGGCCGCGCGCCGACGTCGATCCCGTCCGTCCAGGATCCCGCGACGACCGCGTAGACGGTCATGGGATCCAAGCGCACGGAAACGAGCGTGCCGATGGGCGGTGCGGCGTGCAGCTTCGATGCCTGGGCCTCGAATTCCGCCACGCTGGTGCCCACAACTTCGCCAGCTCGCCGGCTCGTCGTGGCCGCCGATCCGTTCTGTGTCTCCACGATGCGATTGGACTCCAATCTCAACAGGCAGGGACCGCGTAGGAATCATCGGTTTCGCAGAAGCACCTGCGCCACGCCCGCGAACTCTCACGTCCTGGCGCTTAGACTGCCCTGAGCGTTTTGCTCGCCTGCTTCTCCGACACACCGGCGCCCAAGCCTGCTCGCGTCAGGGATTCGATGACGAGCTGCTGGAACGCCAGACGGTCCCGCCCGCTGATGACGGCTTGCTCATGGGCGCGTGCAAGCGCGACCGGATAGCCCAAGCCCCGCTCCGCCTGGTCGAACACCACATTATGGACGAGCCGCCGCGCGTCCTCATCCCTGGCCACCCAGGCAGGCACCTCAACGCGAACAATCTCCCGCCCGACGTTGAGGTAGAAGAAGTGGGATCGCACGCGCTCATCGTAACGATGCTGGTCCGGACCGACAACCTCAAAAAGCGTCGACGCCTGGCCCGGCTGCAGGAAGCGATACAGCTCCGCGTCGACGAGTCCGCCGAAGACACAGCCCGTCTCCTGGCACAGCGCACCGCACCCTTTGACGCACTGGACCGCCGACCGCAAGAGGTCCACGACCCAATGGCTCGACGGATTGCTGACGTACGCGGCAAGCGGCAATTTCACGTCGGCGATCCGCGCCAGCGCCCGGTTGAACTGGGCAATCACCTCGTCCCCGTCCTGGGTCGCCCAATCCTCGCGCCAGATCGTGAGCAGCCCGTCCGCCAGCGCAACGCTCGGCAACGCCAGTGGATTGGCGTCCCGAGCCATCTCGCTGAGGGCCTCCATCTCCAAAACGCTTCGGCGCGCATCCAGGAGGCGCTGGCGCAGGAGGACCCGACGGCCGCCTTGCTCAATGAATAGCTCCTCTCGCCGGAAGTACAGGATTGGCTCCGAATCGAGCTCGGCCTCAGGGGCGTCACCGTAGCGGATCCGTGCACGACCGATGTTCACGAGGGCGCACATCGCGGGGCCGTGCCGATCGGGCTCAATCGTCGACCCATCTGTTGCCATGACGAGATACGACGGGGGCGCAGCGCCTCGGTCGGAGGCTGAGCTGAGCGGCCCGAGCGGCGCCGCCCCAGATCGATCTCCCGAGCGCGCGGCCGACGCCATGCGCTCCCAATCGTCGGAGAGGCGGGCGAAGACGCCGCGCGCGGCGCTCAGGCGCGCGGCCCGCGCCTCGCGATGGTCACGCAGCTCTTGCCCCATGGCGGCAAGCTGCGAGCCTACGCGAAACACGTCGAGCGTCACGCCGAATCTCCCACTCGCTACTGTACCGGACAGCCGAGATCGTGCTGAGTGTACCAGGAGGCCATCGTGGGCTATTTCACCTCAGCCGTTGATCCGGCGCGGGACTGCGCGGCGTGTTTCCTATACTCTGGGGATGCATGGATCTGGATTGCGCCAGGACCTCGGACCGCGCTGCCGTCACCGGCGCACCCCGACGCTTCCGGAGGCATCGTGACCGAAGCCACTCTGGCGCAAGAGTGGGAAGCGGATCTGGTCGCAAGGGCGGTCGACGGGGATGAGCATGCATTCACCAGCCTCTACGACCACTACTTCGATCGAATCTATCGCCACATCTCCTATCGCGTCGGGCAGAGGCAGGACGCCGAGGATCTAACCCAACAGGTATTTCTCCAGGCGTGGCGCGCTCTGGGTCGGTACCGCCAGACCAACACACCGTTCGTCGCGTGGCTGCTGACCATCGCCCACAATCTGGTCGTAAGCTTCTATCGCCGCAACAAGTCGACGGCTTCGCTCGAGTCGGATCAGATTGATTGGCCATCCGACGACCACGTCGAAGGATTGGCGGAGACGCGAGCCGATTACCATCTGGTGCGTCGGCTGATTCGCGAGCTGAGACCCGAGCACCAGCAGGTTCTGGTGATGCGATTCCTCGAAGATCTTGCCCATCGCGACATCGCGATCGCAATGGGCAAGAGCGAGACAAACGTCCGGGTCATGCAGCACAGGGCCCTGTCGGAGTTGCGCAAACTCCTGAAGCGACAGGAGGGCGCCTAGCGGCGCGGCCGACGGGCGACCGGTCACCCTGGGGCACGCGCGGATCGGTCGTCCGCGCCTCAGTGGACCGGCTCGGAAAGGCCGCCGATTCCGTGGGCCGCGGCCCGCGTCACAATCGGGGAATACTTTCGGGCATTCTGCGTTCGATCCGGCCGGCCCTCGAAGGTGAGGTGGTTGATGAAGGGCGCCCACGGGCGTGCCGCATTGGTTGTGGGCCGGGTCGCGGAACACGTTCAGCGGATCGCCCCCCTCCTCCACGATCCCGATCTCTTCTTCGAGGAGCTGGCGCATTCGGATGATGTGCTCGGCTCCTTGCCCCAGATGCTCGCGCGCCCGGTCGGCGATAGCCCCCTGAGGGATCCCCGTTGCCATATCCTGTGCGCTGTTGACGGGTAGCCTACCACCCCGACTCCGAGTCGGGCTTACGGTGCGGCGAACTCCCAGTCAGCAACATTCCAAGTCGGCTCCGACTCGGGAGCGCGAATCCGCATCCCCCTGATTGTCGCGGGGAAGACCACCACCGTTGGGTTGAAGTAGAGCGAGATGATCCCGGCTTGTGCCGTCAGGATCCGCAGCGCCTCCACCACGCGCTGGCCCTGCTCCGCTCGGTCGAGCGTCGACTGAACAGCGGTGGCCATCCGGTCGTAGTCCGGGTCCGACCATCCACCGCGGTTGGACCTCGTCCACCGGTTCTCGGGACCGGAGATATTGTCACTCTGAAGCCGGATGAGTGACGGGATGCCCGCCGATGAGCCCGTCGAGTACATGCTTCGAAACGTTGCCAATCGCTGTCCGTCCCGGATCTCCTGGCCCGCGAATTCGGCCTCGTCGGTGTCCAGTCCCAGCTTTCGCCAACCGTCGGCCAGGATGCTCCGCTCACTGGCATTTTGCGGCGACTGGGTCCCGGTGATCTCGAAGGTCATTCGACTGCCCGTCTCGTCCAGATAGAACCCGTCCTGCCCTTTCCCGTAGCCAGCCTCCGCCATGAGTCGCTCGGTCTGGCGAGGATCGAATGCGTACTTTGTCACCGCAGCGTCCAGGGCGGGAAAGTAGTCCGCCGTCGGGTAGATCATCGTGTCTGTTGGGATCCCGACGCCGTGAAAAAGCGTCTCGTTTATCGTCTCTTTGTCGATGCCGCGCGCGATCGCTTGTCTCACCCGCACGTCCAGATGCGCCTTCGGGCGCGCGTATTCGGGTCGGTATTGAAAGTCGATAAATCGGTAGTCCCGGGGGAGAAACTCAATAGCCCCCGCGTTGCGCGCGGCCCAGGCTTGTTTCAGCACCAATCCGCCCTCGATCCGAATCGAGTCGTCCACAGGAAGGTGAGCCTCTCCAGCAAGCATCGCCGCCAGGACCACGTTCGAGTCCGCCGAGAAGCGGAGCTGGACGCGCTCGATCTTCGGGCGACCAAGCGCATGCTCGTCAAACGCCACGCCGTCGACGAAAGCGCCCGGCTCCCACCGATCCACGCGATAGGGACCGGCTCCCACGTACTGCACGGTCCAGAAGGGCAGCGTTGCGAAGGTATCGAGCTGCTGCTCGTAGGCGCTCGCGAGGATGTGCTTGGGCAGCGGCGCAAAGCTCGGCCCCGAATTTCCTGACGCCTGGACGCCCTGGAGCACTCCGGCGTCCGGGTAGGGCTGCAACCAGTGCACGACCAGCGTGCGATCGTCGAGCGCCTCGACTCCCGACATCGAGCTGATGGGCTCCGAATGAGATCGGCCAAGCTCAGGAGTGGCGTAGACGCGCCACGCGAACGCGAAGTCCTCAGCCGTGAGCGGCTGGCCGTCGTGCCATAGGAGCCCAGCTCGGAGGTGGTACGTGGTGTCCATCTGGCCGTCCGCGTACACGCGCCAGTCGTCGGTGCCGAGCTGGGGGAGCGATTCGGCGAGGTATGGCTGCGCACGTCCGTCGCCATCAAGCAGGCTGAGCGCAGCGTTAAAGAGGCGCCGCTTGCTGCCGGTCGATGCCGTGAGCGTGGTGATGGGCGTACCCGCGAGCGTCTCGGGCTCCGTCCGCGTTATGAGCACCAGGGTGCGATTGTCACCCGAATCGCGGTCGACCTTCCCGTCCTTGGGCGCGGACCCTCCGGCGTTGGGCGCGCAGGCCGCCAGCACCATGAGCAGGGCGGAAATGAGGAAACGAGGGCCCTTCACCTCGCGCGGGCTTCCGTCGCGCGCGAGCGCTCCTCGCTGGACGCGAAGAGCGCGGGCGACGTCCACTCCTTCAGCGGGCGGCCTTCGTCCAGGGCCCGAAGCTCGCGCTCCCAGATCTTGCGCTTGAGAATCGGCTTCGTGTCGGTGCGGACGAGTCGCTCGCTGGTCCGATCCGCTATGGGGCCCTGGCCGACCTGCGTGACGTAATCTTCGATCCAGAATTGTTTGTAGTAGCTCAGCTCCGGATCCATATCTTCGATGCGCATCTTCCCCGCCAAGATCGCCTCAGCGATCGCCAGGGGAGCTTCCGCTTCCGGATCTTGGATCTCGCGCCGTAGTCGGCTAAATCGCTCCCCCTCTTCCCCGGCGAGACCGGGGGTGAGGTTCACGTCGAAGGCAATGCAGTGCTCATCGTCCATCGGGACGTGGAAAACGAGTCGATATTCCCAGAGGCGCTCGTAGCCGGGCACGCGGTGTCGGACCTTGAGCTGATTCGTATTCGGCATGTGGAAATGATTGCTCGACCCGCCAGGGATCGAGCTCGCCACGCCCCAGTCCGTCTCGACATAATGCGTTGCATCGATCGAACCGCTTCGATCATGGCCCATGCGCCGGGTCGATTCGCGATGTGCCCAGGGGATGTGCGCGGGATCGTTGTCCAGCCGGTTGAAGAAATTGCAGGGCCAGACCTCGGGCGGATCCACATCGATCACGCCCGGTTGTTCGAAGTCCGGGTAGCGCCGAATCGGCGGGGGGTCGCCCTCGCCCAGGTACGCGAAGATGAGCCCGAGATACTCCTGGACCGGATAGCTGCGGATTTTCACGCGGGCTGCCAGGGCCGGATCCTCGCCCGGCTGCTCAACGCACTGGCCCGTGCCGTCGTAGAGCCATCCGTGGTAGCGGCAACGGATGCAGTCACCCTCGACCCAGCCGACGGAAAGCTGCGTGCCGCGGTGGGCGCAGCGAAAGGCTACGAGGTGCGCGTCCCCGCCGGCACCCCGATAGAGAGTCATATCCTCGCTCATGATCCGAATCGGTACGGCACGGCCGGGCTCCAGCTCGCGCCCCCGAAACACCGGTTGCCAGAACAGCCGCAGGTATCGCCCCCCGAGCGTGCCCGGGCCCGTGTGCACGAAGTCGGGTGTCTGAGAATCCCGCAAGTCATTGCTCCTCAAGCGGTCTGAGGTGGAAGGCTAGAGCCTTCCGCGATCAGATGTCAAACCCGGGCAGCATGCGTGGCACCGTCGGCACGGCGTGTTCCACTGGCCGACCCAACCGGCGCGCATATCACCATGGGCGCCAACCCAGTGGCGCCGATAGGAACGCAGGCGCTTGCGCCCTGACCCATTGGCCGGCCGCGGGTGTTGCCGTTGCGCGAGGAGGCGGCGGGCTGTACCATCCGTCGTCCGGATCCAGGTAGGATTGCGAGCGTGGAGGAACCTCATGGGACAAATAAATCGCCCTCCGCGCGGTGTGGGGCGCCACGCAAGGGGTTGGGCAATCCTTACGACGGTGTTTCTCATGACCTGTGTCTCGGATCCCGTGGCGTACGCGCAGCCGGGGTCCGATGACGCGGCATTCCACGAGCTGGCCGAGCGCCTCCTGACCACGCCCAGCGCGTCGCTCGCCACGGATACCGAGCGGGAGCCGACGAAGATCCTTCCCGGGCGCCTCCCCGACGACGCCCCCTTCGATGTCGCGTTGCCGCCTGGCGGGCGTCTCGTGGGCAGCAGCGAGCTTCGCTCGATGGATCGCGAGACCATCCAGATCGTTCTCGACTTTCCAGGGTCCGCGGAGGAGGCGGTCGCGTTCTACAGCGCTGCGCTCGGCGACCTCGGATGGTCGCAGCCTCAGCAGAGCGGGACGCAAGCCGGTGGCTTCCAGGCTTCAACAGCGGCCTTTTCGTACCTCTGCTCGCCCGTGAGTCCTACGACATCTGCCACCGTGAACGCCGGCTCACTTCGGCGCGGCGTGGCGGATGTGCACATCACGATCTACACATCGGGTCCAATAGCAGCACGTGGCATCGGACCATGCGCCGAACGAGCCGGGTACCCCTCAGGGTCCTCGGTCCTTCCGCCGCTTCACGCGCCGGCGGGGGTCCGGGTTCTCTCCACAGGCCAAAGTGCCGGGAGCAGCAGGATCGGCTCCACCGCGCTCCTCGAAAGCACGCAGCCGATCGAGGAGCTGGCATCGCAGCTCGGCGATGCCCTCGAGGCGAGCGACTGGTCGCAATCAGATGCTGGCGTATCTGGACCAATTGCCTGGAGCATGTGGGACGTACCGGGTGGCGAATTATGGGGAATTCTGCAAATCGTCGCCCTGCCCGCGGGCAACGAATTTGCGGCGACGATTCAGCTCTATCCCACCGGTGCCGGGTTCCCATCGGTTCCATCGACGACGTTCTTCTCCTATCCGTAGCGGCGGACCCGGCAGGGGGATGCCCACAGCGCGCCTGCCATTCGTCCTCGCCAAGAGGTCGGGGCTCGTCCTCTGCCCACGAGCCCCTCGCACAGTCACTGATCGTTAAGGTGGAAGAACTCGATGGCGTTGCCCGCCAGCATCTGGTAGCGCTCGTCGTCGGGCACGCCCACGAAGTCTCGCTCGATCAGCTTCCGCGAATTCGGCCAGTCGCTCGCGGCGTGAGCGAAATCGCTGCCCCACATGACGTTCTCGACGCCGACCGCCTCACGCCTCCGCACGCCGACCGGGTCCGACAGGAATCCCCACAGACAGTGGTCCCTGATGTACTCGCTGGGCATGCGCTCCAGCCAGTCGAGGCCGTATACCGCACGGCCCAGGTGTTTGTAGCGCTCGTAATGGTCGTCAATCTGCCAGAGCGCGTATTCGAGCCAGCCAATCATCGTCTCTGCCCAGTAGACCTTGAGGGCCGGAAACCGGTCCCACACCCCGGCAAACGCCATCTGCACCGGCGCGCACGCGGCATCGCCGCAGAATCGAAAGAACCAGTGGCGCATGGGATCGTGGCCGAATCCGCTCGCGTCTTCGCGCACGCCCCTGGCGTAGGTGAACGTCTGCTCATCGTGCGCGGTCATCCGGGTTGTGCCGCCATTTGTGTGGTGCGTGACCGGCATCCGCAAATCAAGGGCCGCCGCCCAGAAGCGATCATCTTCCGGACGCGGCGCGCCCCTGCCGTTTGGGAATCGGTCGATGAGGACGCCCTTCAGGCCAAGGGAGCTGCAGTGCTCTAATTCGCGCACCGCGTCGTCGATGCCGGTCGTAGGGATGACGCCCATCGGGATCAAGCGGTCGGGCGCGACGGCCGCGTACTCCTCGGCCAGGTAATCGTTGTAGGCGCGCACCCAGGTCAAAAAGATCGCGTCATCGGGAATCTGGCGGAGTGTCGACTGAATGCGCGAGAAAAGGATCTCCGCATCGACGCCGTCCTGGTCCTGCTCCTCGATCCGTCTCTCGGGACTTCCGGTCCCGCCGCTGTTGTCGAACGTAGGGATCTGCTCGTGGAGACGGTCCCGCGGAACGCCGACGCTCCGCGTCAGGCCGATCCGGGCCGGACGGCCGCCGTTCACGACGACGGCGTCCTCTCCCGACTCCAGTCGCACAACGGAGACGAGGTCGCGGTGGGCAGCCGGAACGCGGTGTTTCCAGCGTTCGGGCGAGAGGTCGAGATGCGAATCAGCGGAGATCAGTTGATAGGTCCGCGCCATGCCAGCCTCCATTTCCCAGCATCACAACGAGCGCATCGGCGAAGTCACTGGGCACGATTGTCGCGCGTCGACCGATCCGGATGGCGCGCATCGTCGAGCTCGGTGCGGACGGCCACCGCCAGCGCCTCGCGCGTGACCGGCTTGCGAACGAAAGCTCCGGCCCCCAGCCGCTGAGCTTCTGCGACCCGCTCGGAATCGGCAAATCCAGACAGCAGAAGCGCGCGCTGGTCAGGATATCGCTCGCGAACCCGTCGAAAGGTCTCCGTGCCATCGATTCCTGGTGGCATCACCATATCAAGGATCAGCAGATCGAAGGATTCGACCGCGCACAGCTCGACCGCCTCCTCTCCGTTTCTCGCCACGGAGACCCGGTAGCCCAGTGATTTCAGCAGCTCCCGCGCGACCGCGAGCTGAAACGGATCGTCATCCACCACGAGCAGCGATTCGCCTCCGACCGGCGAAGCGGGCCGATGCTGCGATGCGGCCTCGGCCCGGGCGGCGGGGAGGTAGATCAAAAAGCGAGCGCCGGCCCCTGGTTCCGACACCAGGTCCAGATAGCCGCCGTGATCCTCCACGACGCCTTGAACGACGCTGAGTCCCAGACCGGAGCCGCGGCGTCTGCCGGTCGGCTTCGTCGTGAAGAACGGATCGAAGATCCGATCTCGAATCGCGGGCGCGATGCCAGGCCCTGTATCGGCAATCTCGATGAGGACAAATTGGCCGATGGGCACACGAGTAATCCGACCGAGCGGCTCGTGGACCGAGAGGTTTGTCGTTCGGATGGTCACCGCCCCGATGTCCTGCACGGCCTCTCGCGCATTGGCGATCAGGTTGGCCAGCATGCGCACGAGCTGGGCGGGCGCGCCGGCGATGCGCGAAAGGTCCGTCGCCAGATCGAGCGTCACGTCGAGCGAAGACGGGAGAGGCCCCAGCTGCTCGATCACCTCCCGCACGAGCTGGTTGATGTCCGTCGATACGCGCTCGAAATGTCCACGCCGGCCAAGCGCCAGAAGGTCCTCGTTGATCTGCGCCATCTGCTCAGCGGCCTGGAGCATGGTGTCGCAGTACTGTGTGAGGCGCTCGTCATCGGGTACCTGTATCTTGATGAGCTCGGGGTATCCCATGAGCGGCGAGAGGAGGTTGTTGAAGTCGTGGGCAACCTGCCCGGCAATAGTGCCCGCCGTCTCCAGCCGCTGTGCGCGCAGGAGTCGGCGCTCGATCTCACGCCGCTCCGTCACGTCCCGGAAGCTCCAAACGCGGAAGGGGCGGTGACCCTCCGCGCGGTGTGCCCGGGAGTAGCGCTCGAACACGCGGCCGTCGGTCATTTCAATGAGGTCGAAGCCCTCGTTCTCCGGGTGGGCATATAGGTCGCGCACCTTCGTCTCGAAGGCCTCTGGATCGGCGATCTGGTCGCGCACGTAGGCGATGGCTTTCGCATCGCTACCGGTTTCGAGGATAGATTCCGGGAGTCGCCACATCTCGATGAAGCGCGCGTTGTAGCGCAGGATCCTACCGTCGCCGTCCACGACGAGAATTCCGTCGGCTGTGGACTCGAGCGTCCCCTCCAGGAGGGATAGCGCCTCGGCCGATTCCTGGTTCAGGCGCGCCTTCTGGAGCGCGATCCCGGCCTGGTTGGCGATTGCCTCCAGCAGCTCGACCTCGACCCGGCCAAACGAGCGCTTCGACCGGGTCGCCACGAGCTGGACGCCGAGCACCTCGTCGTCGGCCATGATGGGGATGGTGACGAGCGACGCAACGCCCTCGCGCTTCATACGGGGAAAGTCCACAGCCGATGCCACGTCCTCGACGATCAGCGGAACCCGGCCTTGTACAACGCGGAGGCTCACCTGAGGGATTGGATCGATGGGCGGCAAGTTTTCTGGATCACGAAAACCGCGATGGGCTACAACCTCCAGCGCTCCGTCGCGCCGTGCGAATCGGAGCATCCCCAGGTCGAAGCACCCGACACGCATCGCTCCGTCCAGCAGAAGATCCGCCAGGGCTTTGATGTCACTCGCGCCCAAGATGGCCTGCCCGATCTCGTGGAGGAGGGAGGCGCTTCGAAAACTGGCCTCCGCGCTCTCTGCCCGAATCTCCAGTTTGCTCGTGACGCGGCGAAGCTCCGCCTCGGCCTGGTTCCGGCGAGCAATGTCCGTCTTCAACGTGGCCGTCAGGAACGTGATGAGGATCTCGACCCCGACGAATCCGGCGAGGTACAGGGCGGAGGGCGGGGACTCGATGTTGAGCGAGTACGGGGAATCGACAAACACGTAGTCGAAGATGGTGGCGCCGACGAAGGTGGAGAGCAGACCGGGCCAGAAGCCGCCGGACCACGCGCTGACGGCGACGGCCGCCGTGAACATGACCGACGGCGTGGCGGCGAGGATGGGATAGAAGGCGACAGAGCTGATGGCGGCTATGGCTGTGCTGAGGAGCGGGACGCCAAATCGCGACCACACTGCGTGTATCGGCAGCATCTCTCGTCCGTGTTCCGATTGCTGCGTGGCTACCATAGTGCAGCGAAGGGTAGCGCAGCCGCGCGCCGTGCGCCAATCTCATCGCAAATACAGCGCCGAGGTGAGCGGCCGGGCCCTTCATTTCTCCCACCGCTTGAGATCGGCGGGCCCCGACGACGTGGGATATGATGCGGCGGCAACCAACTGGCGAAACGATGGCAGCTTGAGAGGGATCGATGCGGTCGTTGATCCTCGTCACGCTTCTCGTCTTGGTGCCATTTGGCGCACAGTCGGCCCCGAGCAACGGCGTCGAGGCGGCCCTCCCGGCGCCGCAGACCGCCCCGCAGATCACCCCAGTCACCGGCCACCCGCGCCTGTGGCTCCGGTCTGATGATCTGCCCCGTCTCCGCTCGTGGGCTACGGCCTCAAATCCGATCTTCCAGGAAGGGCTGTCCGCCCTCGCGACCATGGCGAAGTCCGACATGGATGCCGGTCGAGTGCCGGGGCTCGACACCGGCACGCGAGAATACCAACAGTACCCGACCGAAATGTATGCGGAGCTTTTTGCCTACCTGTCCCTGATCAGCACGGACCAGGCGACCAAGGACGACTATGGGCAGCGCGCGCGAACGTTGCTGATGTACGTCATGAACCAGGCCGTCCTGGGCCCTGCCAGCGGCCAGCCCTTTCGGGATCCGTGCTTCGCCACCTGCGACTCAAATCGATCGCGCTGGTACGGCGAAGGATTCGCCCTGACCGTGGACTGGGCCTATCCCTACTTCACCGCCGCGGACAAGGCGACGATCCGAACCGTGTTTCTCCGCTGGGCACAAGAGATCGTCCAGTCCAGCTACCACATCCCACAGCCGATCGGCGTCGTCAACAGCCCTTCCCTCGTTGCCGACCCCGCGACGCGGCGATGGGCGGGCAACAATTACTTCACCGCGCACATGCGGAACCTCGGTCTCATGGCGATGGCGCTGGATCCATCCGACGACCCGGGAAACACGCTGCGCAACTACCTGAGCAACGCGACCGGCGCATGGCTGTACATGGTGGACTACCTCATGCGCAACGACACCGCGGGCGGGCTCTTCCCCGAAGGATTTGAGTACAGCCCCCAGACCGTCGGGTACGTGACGCAGTTCCTGCTTGCTCTCCACACCGCCGGCCAGGACGATCCGACGGTCTGGGGGCCACAGGTCACCTTCTCCGGCAACTCCTTCTGGAACGACGTCATTCCCGCCTACCTGCACTCGCTGAGCCCCCGCCAGGCGCAGTCGCATGAGCTGCAACAGCCCGTGTATCTTCCCGCGTGGTACGGGGACGGGACGAACTACTGGACGCCCGACTTCATCGCCATGTTTGCCCCGCTGGGACTCTACGACTACGGGACGGGCAACGCCGCCCGACTGAGCGCCATCCGGTGGATCGAGGTGAACACACCGCCTGGCGGAGCGCCGGGCTTGAACGGACGCGCCCGCGACGAGAACTTTTTCACCAACTGCATCCTGTACTTCATGCTCTTCGACCCGTCCGCATCCATGGGAAGCGATCCGCATTCAACGCTCCCCCTCACCTTTTTCGCGCCAGGGGCCGGCCGCATACTGGCGCGAACGGACTGGGGCCAGAACGCCACGTGGTTCACGTACCGGCTTGCCTGGGCCAGCATCGACCATCAGCTCGAGGATGGCAATCAGTTCGAGCTGTATCGGCGCGGAGAATGGCTGACCAAGGAGCGCACGGGATACGACCTCGACTACGGCTCAACCGACTACCACAATTCCGTCGCCCTTCAGAATGATCAGCCGCAGCGAGACGCGTCCGACTATCGGACATTCCTCTGGCAGCGCGGATCGCAATGGGGCCTCCTCTCCAGCGCGGACCCTCGAATCGTGGCGCACAGTTTTGGCGCGGGATACGTCTATGCGCTGGGTGATGCGACGAACCTGTACAACTCGACATACGAAGGCCTCTCCGACATCACCCATGCCAGCCGCTCGATCATCTGGCTCGTGCCTGACCGAATCGTCGTCTACGACCGGGCGGCCTCGCAGACCGCCAATCGTTTCAAGCGCTTCTGGCTCAACACGCCGACCCTCGCCACGGTTACCGGGAACCAGGCGCGCGCAACGACACCATCCGGGCAACAGCTCTTCTTGACCAATCTGCTTCCTGCCGGCGCCTCCGTGTCCGCGGAGTCGGTGACGCCCCAATATGGAGAAGTCGCGATCGATGACCCGATGGGTGAGATCCCCGGGTCGACTCCACCCCACAGCTATCGAGTACGCGTGGATGCGCCCGGCGGGCCGACGAGCGTCCGATTCCTCGACGTCGTCCAGGGCGCGGACCCAGGCGCCGCGGCCGACAGCGTCGCCCTGGTGCAATCCAGTGGGGGGACCGCGTTCGAAGGCGCCGCGCTGGCCGGCACGGTCGTCCTCTTTCCCGTTGACCTCGCCCCGCCCTTCGCAAGCATGACCTACCTCGCACCCGCGGGCGCGTCGCACCAAATCGTGACGGGGCTGGCGCCGAGCGCGTCGTACACGGTCGCGGCTCAGCCCGCTCCGGGAGGCATGCAGGTGACGGTGAGCCCCGGCCCCGGGACGATGACGGATTCGGGAGGCGTACTGGTGTTCGACATCGCTGCCTCGGGCGGCCCAACCTCTACACCCACGACGACCGCCGTTCCGGGCGCGACGGCATCCCCCACGGGCGTGCCGAGCGCGACCGCGACGCAGCCGACGGCCGGTATTGGGGGCAAGGGCTTCGGGATCTCATCCGCGGCCGACGGCGTCCGGCTGTCGTGGTCGACCGGGACCGGCCAGACAGGCTATCAGATCGCCCGCCTCGCCGCTGGGACCCTCTCCGTCTTGCCCGCCTTACCGCTCGACGCCAGCGCGACCTCCTTTCTCGATACGACCGCTCCAGCGGGCCTCAACTGCTACGTGCTGCTGCCCCTTGGGACGAGCCCGCAGCAGCTTTCCGATCTCCTCTGCGCCGTCGTCGGATTTCGCACCCCGACCGGCGCGCCACAGAGCTTCACGCTACGGCTCAACCAGTCCACCACAGCGTCGCTGAGTTGGGGGCCGCCCGCGGGCACGAGTCCCGACGGCTATCTGCTGCTGCCGATCGGCGGTCAGCTTCAATCGCTCGGGCCGACGGTCACGAGCGCGACCGCTCCAGCCAATGGCTTCACCTGCTTCGTGGTGGGTGCGACCGTCGGCGGCAGCCTCACCGGCTACTCCGACCTCGCATGCGGTCTGCCCGGCTTCGCCACCCTATCGCCCTGAGCACGGTCCACGCGACCTGCAGCCCCTCTTCGCCCTGGGTGCCCTGCTTGAGGACGCACCAATTGCCGCCTATACTGGCGCAAACCACTTGAAGGATGGCGCGATGGCAACGTCCGTGATCGGCCAGAGGGCGCCCAGGACCGAGGGCGCCGGCAAAGTTACCGGCGCAGCCAAGTACGCGATGGACGTGTTAATCCCCGGCATGGTGTGGGGCAAGGCGCTCCGTAGCCCGCATCCCTACGCGCGGTTGAAGCGCGTCGATGCGAGCAAGGCTCGGGCCATGCCCGGCGTCCTCGCGGTCATCACCGCCAGGGACATTCGCAACGTGCTGCACGGGCGTCGCGTGTACGATCTGCCGATTCTGGCGGAGCACGTCGTCCGTTTCATCGGAGAAAAGGTCGCCGCGGTGGCTGCCGAGGACCCGGTCATCGCCGAGGCCGCGCTCGATCTCATCGAGGTGGAGTACGAGGTCCTCGACCCGGTGCTCGATCCCCTCCACGCCATGGATGACGACGCGCCGCTCCTCCATCCGGACCAGCGCAGCTATACAGGCCTCCCCAACATCCCCGATGGGCTCCGCAACGTGCAGTCATACGGCCACTGGGAAAAAGGCGACGTCGGGGCTGGCTTTGCTGACGCCGATCTGATCTTTGAGGAGACCTACTCGTCAGCCATGACGCATCAGGCCCATTTGGAGCCGCAGGGCGGAGCCGTTTGGATCGACAACGAGGGTGTGATCCACGTCTACGGCCATCCGAAGAATCCTCTCGGCCAGCGGAAGCAGCTCGCCGAGGCGCTCGACGTTCCCGAGGAGCGGGTCATCTACGAGTTCGTCCGAATCGGCGGCGACTACGGTAACAAGGGCGGGTTGATGGACATCCCGCTCTGCTATTACCTCTCGAAGCTGTGCGGTCGGCCGGTTCGCATGACGCACACCTATAAAGAAGAGTTCATGGCCGGGAGTCCTCGCCATCCGTCGATCATCCACATGCGAACCGGCGTCAAGCGTGACGGCTCCATCACGGCGCATCAGGTCCGCAGCATCTTCGACGGGGGCGCATACGGCGCGCACAAGCCGACGCCCAACGTGGACGTCGGCGGCGCCCGGAAAGCGGGCGGCGTGTATCGCATCCCCAACTGCAAGATCGAGTCCTTCGTTGTCTACACGAACCACGTCCCGGGCGGGTTCATGCGCGCCCCGGGGGATTCGCAGACGATCTTCGCCATCGAGAGCCATATCGACGAGATTGCCCGCGCCCTCGGGTTCGACCCGCTGGAATTCCGACTGAAGAATATGATCCGGGAGGGCGAGGCGGACGCCACGGGCGACGTCTGGCGAGACCTTTACTGGCGCCAGTGCGTGGATGCCGCCGTGGCAGGATCGAACTGGGGGAAGCCGAAGCCACCCAACGTCGGCCGGGGCATCGCGATCACCCACCGCCACATCGGAGAGGGCGAGGCCGAGTCCCTCATCCGGGTTGACCCCAGCGGTCAGGTAACCGTGGTCACCGGCACGCCGGACGCTGGGATGGGCGCCCACGTCATGGAGCAGCAGGTGGCGGCCGCCGTGCTCAGCGTGCCCCTCGATCAGGTCACGATCCTCCCCGTGGGCTCCGACGTGATGCCCTACGATCCGGGCCTCGGGGCCGGACGGACGACGCACCTGGCGGGTGGGGCCGTCCACGCGGCGGCCGAGTTGACGCGCGACGAGCTTCGCTCGGCCATCGCGGAAACGCGCGGCTGGCCAGAGGACGAGATCGTGCTCGAAAACGGCGCCTTCCGACTTCCGGGGTCGCCAGAGCCACCGGTCACCCTCGGGCAGGCAGCGGTGGAATACGCCAGCGGGACCGGAAAGCCGGTCGAGTTCCGCGCCCGATTCGACGGGCGGAAGGTCTACACGGAGCTGTGCATGGCCCAGGTCGCAGAGGTCGAGGTCGACCCAGAGACGGGCCAGCTCACCATTCTGCACGTAAGCGCCGCGTGTGACAGCGGAACCATCATCAACCCGCCGGCCGCCGAAGGCCAGGTGGAGGGCGCATTCGTGCAGGGCGTGGGCCTCGCCATGTCGGAGGAGATGACCATCGAAGATGGTCGGGTCACCAACGCCAGCTTTGGCGACTATAAGATTCCGACCGCCGCCGATATCCCGCCGTTCACGCTAACGTGGATCGAGGACGCGCCTGGTCCCCTTCCCTTCGGTGGACGGGCCCTCGCCGAGCACGGGCACATTCCCACGTCCCCCGCCATCGCCAACGCCATCCGCGACGCCGTCGGGATCCGCCTGAAGTCGATCCCCTTCCGACCCGAGACCATCTACAATGCGCTCAACGCGGCGGAGGCCTCCAAAGGAGTCGGATGATGCTGACCCGTCGAGAAAACGAGCTGCTTACGCAATGTGGTCCGGGGACACCCATGGGCGAGCTGATGCGGTGCTACTGGCTTCCTGCCGTTCTCTCGGACGAGCTTCCCAACCAGGACGACCCGCCAGTTCGCGTGCGACTCCTCGGTGAGGATCTTGTCGCGTTTCGCGACACCGACGGCCGAGTCGGCCTGCTCGACGAGTACTGCGCCCACCGCCGCGCGTCACTGTATTTCGGTCGAAGACCTCGGCTACAGCAAGGGTCCGGATGGGACTCTTCGTCGACCGCGACGGTCAGCCCCTCTCGGTCGAGATTCGGCACGTAACGTCGGTGGATACGACCAGACTCCTTGCGCAAGCGACCGCGGACTACAGGCACCAGGTGGGGGTGGACGCCCACCCCCTCGTCATCCCGCCGCAGCTCAATCGCGATGGTCAGTACCGCGCCACGTTCCCTGCCTTCGAGCTCGTAAATCAGGCGGCCGGCGCCGACGCTGTCCAGGGCCTCCTCCGGAGCCTCCAGCCCCAGGCAATCGCGAATAGCATCGTCAATGCGCACGTGGGAAAGGCGCTAGGTAACCTCATGGTGGCGGATACCCAGCGCTGGGACCTTCGCTGAGGGAGAGCGCCCCGCTCCGGGGTTCATCTGCGATCATGGGAAGCCGAACGCGCACGGCGGTCCCCTCGTGCTCGCGGCTTTCGATGGTCATCGCGCCGCCGTGCTGCTCGACGATCTGCCGGGCGCCGGCCAGGCCAATCCCGGTGCCACCGATTCGCCCCACCACGTTGCTCCCGCGTCGAAACCGTTCGAACACCCGCGGCAGGTCCGTTTCGGGTATGCCAACGCCGTGGTCGCGCACAGTGAACCGTGCGAACGGCACCTCGCCCTCCTCCCGCTCGACCGTCACCGTGACTTCGCCGCCGTTAGGACTGTATTTGATGGCGTTCTCGAGCAGGTTCGTCAAGACCCGCTGCAGGCGGGCCACGTCCCAGTCGCCGATCAGCTCGTCCTCGGCTTCCACGGAGATGCGATGCTTTTGCGCCGTGCGCGCCAGATCGTCTGCCACCGTGCGAACGAGCCTCACGAGGTCCGTCCGCTCGCGGTCCAGATCGAGGGGCTGGCCCAGCTGCAGCCGAGCGACGTCGAGAAACTCATCCGCGAGGCTGGCCATGCGGCTTGCGGACCCTTCGATGGTGTCGAGAGCTGACGCGACGCGGGAGAGTGCGCGGGGACTTTCACGAGCAAGCTGCATCCGTGCGAGCTGCGCCGCCGCTTTGATGGCCGTCAGCGGATTCTTGAGATCGTGCGAGGCCGCGGCGAGAAACTCGTCCCGCGTCTCGACAGCTCGCTGGACCTCGCGGTGCAGCCGAGCGTTGTCCACCGCCAGCGCCGCGCGATTGCCCAGATCGGCTGCGAGGGCCAGGTCGCTGGGGCCATATTTCCGACCGGATTCGGCGGAGATGAACGTCAGCACGCCAAGGGTTCGCCCACGTGCAACGAGGGGGACCGCCATAGCCGACTTGAGGCCGAGCTGCCGGAGCACTCCGAGCAACCCGGGGTCCGACACCATCGACTGCAACAGCTCGTCCGTGATCTCCGAATACAGCTCCGGCTCGCCTTCGGTGAGAGCCCGCGGCGGACGCAGCTCGATGGGGTATCGCCGCGCCAGGTCCTGGGCGACGGCGACCTTGGCCGGATCCACGTGCGCCACCACCAGCCGTCGCAGGGAGCCCGAGTCGTCGAGAAGGTCTACGGCGCACCAGTCCGCCAGCCTGGGAACCGCGAGCTTGGCGACCGACGTCAGCGTCGTCTCGTAGTCGAGCGAGGAAGCCAGCTCCTGGCTGGCGGCGGAAAGAAATTGAAGCGCGCTCTCGGCCGCCTCCGCTCGCCTCCTGGCCAGGATCTCCTGCGTCACATCGCGGAAGGAGTTGATCGCGCCCTCGATCGTTCCGTCCGGGGCGACCAGCGGAGTGGCAGCCAGCAGCGACCAACGCTCGGCTCCGGTCTCCCGCTGGCGATAGCGGACCAATATCTCCGGCGGGTCCGCGCCCTGCAGGATCATTCGTCCTGGCAGAAGGTTTGGGGGGAGGACGTTCCCCGCCTCGTCGGTGATCTCGAACCGCGCGAGGAGCTCGGATGGAGGGGTGGCGACCATCTCCTCGGCCGAGTCGCACCCGACGATGCGGGCGGCCGCGTCGTTCGCATAGATGATGCGACCGGAGGCATCCTGAACGGTAACGCCGTCCGCAATGCTCCCGAGCACGCGATGGTGCAAAGCCGAGGCGCGAATATCGTCCCCCGTGCCCACGGCCCACTCCAAAACGGATTCAACGACGCGTGGCTCGCACTGATGCGAGCATACCACCGTGCGCGACTTTGACACGCTGTCGATCCGGGCGCTATCCTCGCGCATCAGCACCTGCTCGACTTTCGGCTCTTTCTGTGGCGTCCCAAATGCGGAATAACCAAACGGCTATTCGTCGAATCCGCGCGCGCCTCCACACCCCTTGGAGTGACGGGAGGATACCGCGGATCGCACAGAAGCTCGCTGCCCTCATCTCGACCTCCCTGATCTTCGCGGTTGGGCCGCTCCATGCGGAAGCGCAGGGGCAGACCACCCCGGCGTCGCAGGTGCAAATCAGCGTCGACACGCCGACAGATGGCGATCGAGTCGGTAACGGCACTCCGCTGAATGTGGGCGGATGGGCTGCCGATCCCGCCGGCCCGGGGACCGGCGTGGACCGAGTGATCATCTACCTCGACGAGGAGATGGGCGCCGGAAGCACGCCGCCTCTGGGCACTGCCGACTATGGCGCCCCCCGGCCCGACGTCGCCATCGTTCTCGGCAACTCGGCCTTCGCATATTCGGGCTTCAATTTCACCTGGACGCCCACAAGCTTGGTCCCGGGCCCGCACACGCTCTATGTGTACGCGCACTCGCCCGTGGACGGATGGTCGCACGCCACGGTCACCGTGCTCCTGGAGGGGCGCGTCGCGTCGTCGCTGACAGGGCCCGGGGTGGCGCCGATGCGACCATGCTTCGGGCCCCAGAGCGGCTGTCCGGCCCCCCCATACCCACCACCGTATCCGCCTGGCTCTCCCTGCATTCTGATCTTCCCACCGCCGCCCGGCTGCTAGCGCACGGAAGCGCGGCTGCGCCCCGTCGCGCAGTGAAGAAGTTCACCGCGCGGCTCGTTACGAATTCTCCAGAATTCGGCGATAATAGCGACGCGTAGGGTATCAATCCGCTGAACCGGCCGTGCCAGAATGTGCGCGTCCCGTAACCGGCGCTCACCGGACCCTGAGGAGCCATATCGTTGGACGTACCGCGACGAGTTGCGCTGGCGAGCGCCGCGATCGCGATGATCGCCGCGGTGCTGGTCGATGGCTCCCCGTCGAGCCCGGCCGTCGCATCCAACGCGCTCCATGGCCGCTTCAACGCCCCCGCGTGCCCGGGGCCCGGCGGCCCGCACGCCGCGAGCTGCCATGCCCGTTTCGTGTCGGATCAGGTGGGAACGCCGCTCACCACGTCGACGTACCAGTCCGGGCTCACCCCCGCCCAGGCCAGAAAGGCGTACGGATTCGACCAGATCGCAGGCACCGGCGCAGGCCAGACCATCGCCATCGTCGACGCGTACGGGAGCCCGACGATCGCCAACGACCTGGCCGTCTTCAGTCAGCAGTTTGGCCTGCCGGCCGCCAACCTGACGATCGCAAAGCCGCAGGGCAGCCGCATTCCCACAGATGGCGGCTGGGCGCTCGAGACATCCCTTGACGTGGAGTGGGCGCATGCTATCGCCCCGGACGCCAACATCCTCCTCGTCGTAGCCGCCGACAACAGCTTCACCAATCTGTTCGCCGCTGTCCAATATGCGAACACCCACGGCGCTGTCGCCGTTTCCATGAGCTGGGGCGGGTCCGAGTTCTGCGGAGAAACCACCTACGACTCGTACTTCACAACCCCAGGCGTCACATACTTCGCGTCATCTGGGGACAGCGGACACGGCGTCATCTACCCGTCGTCCTCGCCGAACGTCGTGAGCGTGGGTGGCACGACGCTCAGCGTCACGTCCGATGGCTCGTACGTGTCCGAGTCGGCCTGGGGCGGCTCCGGTGGCGGCATCAGCGCGATCGAGGTGCCGACATCGAGTTTCTGCCCAGGGGGTTTGGCCACCCCATCGTACCAGTCCGGTTTCCAGACCTTCGGCGCGGGGCGCGGCACGCCGGACGTCGCGTACGACGCCGATCCGCACACCGGATTCGCCGTGTACGACACCACGCTGTACCAGGGCCAGAGGGGTTGGTGGGTCGTCGGCGGGACGAGCGCGGGAGCGCCCCAGTGGGCGGCCCTCGCGGCCCTTGCCGCGTCGAGTGGCGTTGCCCCGCTCTACTCCTTCCCCTCGGACTACCACGACATCGCGACCGGCTCGAACGGGAGCTGCGGCCCCCAATGCAACGCCGCACCGGGGTACGACCTCGTCACGGGGCTCGGAAGCCCGAAGGCGAACCTCCTGATCCCGGCGCTCGGGGGCGGAGGCGCCGCCACACCCACCCCATCCCCCACCGGGTCGGCCGCGAGTCCAACGTCGACGGCCACCAGTCCCACGGGGAGCCAGACGCCGACCAGCACGTCGACGAAGCTGCCCGCCGCGACATCCACCGCGACCCCGACCGCGTCGTCGACCAGCACTCGAACACCGACGGCCCCGCCGATCCCCTCGTCGACGCCGACGCGAACGGCAACGCCGACCACTGGAGCATCGGGCGGCGGGACCGCGACGCCGACCCTCAGCCCCACGCCGTGCGCCTCCCGGAGCTGTTCGGCCGTGACGTCCACGGCGACGCCCTCAGGCCCAACGTCGACGCCGACCCTCGCGAGCCAGCCGACGGCGACCCCAACGCCAGCGAGCGCGACGACCGCGACCTGGACCCCGGCTGCGCCCTCGGCGACGCCGACGTCAACCGAAACCGTCGCACCAATCCCGAGCGCTACGCCGAGTCCGACCCGCACGCTCGGGACGTGTACCAGGCGCGGCTGTTGAGGCCGCCCCGCCGATGCCCGTCGCTATCCATCAGCGGCGCCGGCGAGAGCCCGCACCGCCGCTTCGATTCGCGCCGTTGCCTCTGGGTATGACGTGCGGACATCGAAGGTTACCGGTTCGCCGATCCGCACGGTGAAGGCGCCGCGCACAGAACACCGGCCGCCCTGAACAAAGCTTCGGCGCTCGACCTCCACCCAGACGGGCACCACCGGAACGCGACATTCGACGGCCGTGAGGCCGGTGCCCGCCATGAACGGCCGGAGCGGCCCGCCCTCGAAGAGCTCCCCCTCCGGGAAGAGGAGGACTGACCAGTCGAGGTCGAAGAGCCTCCCCATAGAGTCGAGGCTGCCTCGCACGTTGCCGGATTTCGACAGAGGAAACCCGTTCGATCGTGGACGGAATGGAAAAGGATCCGGCGGAGACGCACCGGGATCAACTCCGCGAGTCGAAACATCCGGGCGAGCTGCTCGGCGTCTCCCCTCCGTCGCGCTTCGCGCTCGATGGCATTGAGGAGGAGCTGCAGCGCCTGGGGAACCACGACCAACATGGTGATCTGGTTCTCCTCGATGCCTCGGACGAGCATCGCGCGGTCGCCCCCTTGCTGGTGTCCCAGCTGACGACGGAGCTTGTCCCGGAGCCGCGCGCCTGTCAAGCGGCCGGCCTTGGGTATACTTGCCACCGCGCCGCGCTTCCTCGAATGGGAACGGAGGAGGAGATGCAGGATACCGCATCGAAGGGATCTGTCACGCTCGCGGACCTCGAGCCGTGGCTCGGGCGGGAGTCGGAGTTCGAAGGTCTCGAGGAGGTCTCTCGCAACGACATCCGACGGAAGCTCGAGGTCTACTGCTTCGACTGCCCCCTCCACTACGACGACGCGGTGGCTCAAGCGCACGGTTATCGCATGATCGTCGCGCCGCTCGCGATGACGCCGCTTTGGGCACTGCCGCCTTACTGGGTGCCGGGCGAGCCGCCCCCCTTTGCTCCCGGCCGGCCGGAGCGAAACGGATCGCGCCACTCTGCCGTGCCGTCGCCTTTTTCAAAGGGCTTCAACGCGGCGAGCGAATGGGAGAGCTTCGAACCGCTCTATCCCGGAGACCGCCTCCGCGTCGTGACGAAGCTCGTAAAGATCGATCCGAAGGAGACGCGCGTTGGAAACGGCGCCTTCTTGACCCACGAGACCGGCATCTACAAGCGGACCGGCGAGTTGGTGCTCGTTAGCCGCAGCACCCAGTATCGGTATGACCCCCATGAGGAACGGGTCCAGGAAGCGCGCTCCGCTCCGGTGGAGCAGCCGCCGACCACCATGCAGCCCCAGGAGAGTAGCCCCGACGTCGACTGGTCGCGCCAGACGTACTTTGAGGACGTCGCCGTCGGACAGGAGATCCCCCCGTATCATATCTGGCTGAATTACCAGCGGATCGTGATGAGCGTCGCCGCGGACCGCATGTTCGGCTCGATCCACCACAATCGCGAGCTCGCCCGGGCGGCCGGGCTGGACGACATCATCTTCAACACGCGCGGCTATGAGATGGTCTTCGAGATCACTCTCCGCCGATGGATGGGCCTCGACGGGCGCATCAAGAAGATGGGGCCGTTTCGGATGGTGAAAAACAGCCATCCGGGCGACACGCTGACCGGCCGCGCCCGCGTCGTCGATAAAGAGCTGCGCGACGGCGCGGGGATCGTGCAGCTCGAGATCGGAGTAGACAATCCCCGGGCGGAGGCGGCGCGCGGATCCGCGACAGTGGCGCTCCCGCTTCGATCCCGATAAGCTTTCGCGCCACGTTCGCCGAGACTTCGCGAGCCACACGGACTCGCGGCATCCGCCCACCGATTCGGAGGCTGACTCATGGCTCGTTCTCCGCGGGTCAATTGGCTCGCCGTCCTCTCCACGCTGATCGGCTGCCTCGTGGTCCTGGGCGCGCCCCATGGCGCTGGCGCGCAAGAGGGACCGCAGTTCGGGAACTGGGGGCCCGGCATGCCGCCACCGGAGCAGGAGGGGATCGACCAGTCGGCGCAGGCCGCGCTCACGCCGGGCGTAGCCGCGGCGCCGGGAGGAGCAGAGGCCCCGAGCGCGATCGGCGCCATTCCCATCGCCGGTTGTCCCTACGACCTCCGGGGCACGTGGCTGAACCAGGGACAGCAGACGGTCGGCGGGAGCCGGTCGTACTCGGCCACCGTCTCCGTGCGGCAGTTTCACACCTGGATCATGGCTCAGCAAGACGACGGCGCGAGCTACTACGGGCAGTGCGCCGGCAACCGGCTCATGTTCGACATGTACAACGGCTATCAGTACGTCGGCCGCCAGTATGGCACGATCTACTCCGGCTCGCGGCTGACGCCGGTGCCGCTCCCCGGGGGCGCATCTCCCTTCGCGGCCCCTGCGCCTCCACCGCCGGGTCGCACCGGCGCGTTGTGGGCAAGCTTCACGTGGACCGCCTGGTTCGGCTCCGGGAGCGAGACGTGGACCCAGACCTCTCTGGTCACGCCCCCGACACCGACCGCGACCGAAACTCCGACGCCGCTCCCGACCTCCACGCCGACGGCTTCGCCGACGCCTGCCGCGCCAGCACCGGTCCTCGAGGCCCTCGAGCCGGCGAGCGGCCCGGCCGGGATCGAAGTCGTGATCCGAGGGAGGGCGTTCGCGGGCGGGAACAACCTCATCACCTTTGGTCCATCGATGGGGCTGCACCATCCAGACGGCGCGCCAGGGAACCTCGTCGCCCGAAGCGGCTCCGACGACAGCACGACGCTGCGGTTCGTCGTGCCATCGTCCGGTCCGTCCGGCGTGCTGTGCGACGACGCGGGCAACTGCATCGGCGTCACATCGACGCTCCCCGTCCCCGGGAGCTACGAAGTCACCGTGATCAATTCGAACGGCGCGAGCAATAGCCTCAGGTTCGAGCTGACGCCCGGCGGGAGCGAGAGCATCAACGGCGACGAATAAGGGTGGGCGTTCGCCCGGAGAGTTCGGGGTGGGCGGCATCAGGCCGGGCGGGACGGCCGAACGCGACGGTGACTCCCCTACGACGGCGGGAAGACGACGACGGCTTTGCTGGAGTTGAACAGATAGGTCTCGGCATAGGAGAGGATCCGCGGCGTGCGGCCCTCCATCGCGCCGGCCAGGCATACCCAGTTCAGGATTTCGTGCTGGCCGCTGTTCAGGATCTCCTCGGGCGTCAGATCGCGCCACACGCGCAAATCGCCACTTCTGATCTCCGCCAGCCGGGCGCGGTCCGCCTCGACGTCAGGATAGAGGTAGTGGTGTTTGCGGGTGAGCGTGGCGTGGGACCAACTGGACGATCCGATCACCACGGCGCGCCAAGGACTCGCCGAGATGATGCCCGCGATCTCCTTCCCCAGGTCGTAACAGCGCCAGGCGGGAGGTGACGGGGGAGGCGCGAACGGGCCAGCGGGTCGGTCCTTCTCCCGCACGCGGAGGTTCGATCCGTAGCAGTTCACGTGGAACGGGATAATCGGGTAGTTGAAGCCCTGGAGGTCCATGTCGAGATACACGACCGTTCGCGTGAAGGCGTGGTTCAGGCTCTCGGCGTGGTTGAACTCGAAAGCGCACGCGACGTCGAACCCACGGTGGACCAGGCGCTCGGTGATCTCCATGGCGGCCTCGCGGTGGCCGGGCACGGTGATGACCGTGTCCGTGGGCTTGTTCCAGATGTTTGCCGAGGCGCCGAGGCCGGCGCTCGGCTTGAAGGGCTCCGCCGGCATCTCGGCCAGCGCGTAGACGCAGAATGGCGGGATGATGTCCAGTCGAAAGTTCTCGTACTGGTCGTCCCCGAAAATCAGGACGAAATCGGGACGGAATTCGTCGATGGCGGCCCGAGCGGCGCGGTAGCCAGCCATCAACGTGGCGCGATGGGTTTGCGCAGCGCGGATCCCGCCGTCGTCGCCCCACTCGGCGCGCATTTCCGCAGGCCAATTGGCGGGGTCCTTCAGCTCGGCGGGGGTGCTCTCGCTCCTCAACGTCCGACGGAGGACGTTCGCCATGTCCTCATCGAGGAACTGTATGTGCGGCCCGTGGGAGCAGCCCACGCCGAGAATTTCGCCCATCGATTCCCCCGGCAGATGGCACGGCGCCTGGCGGTCGCCACGTTGATCCCAGTGTGGCTCGCCGCTCGCCATCTTACCACGGGTTGGTTCGTGACCGTTGTGTAACGAAACGGTCACGATTACTGGTCGACCTGCAATCGCGATCGTACAATAGCACGTCTCGGGCCGAATCCAGCGCGCCCCGAGACGGAATTCTGGCGGCTCCGTCTCCAGCCCGCGCTCACTCGGGCGCCCTCCGCACATCCACGTCGAGGGCCAGGCGCCAGGCACGTCCGCGGGCTTCGATGACCCGCCGAACGGGAATGGGAGAATAGGCCTATGGGATTTCGAACGTGGCAGTGGATGACCGGTGTTGGCGCGGCGGTGGTCCTGGTCTTCGGCATCGCCAGCAGCGCACGGATGCAGGGCGACGTCGCCGCCGACGGCAGGACTCTCTCCGGTGAGAACGCGGAGACCCAGGCGATGTTCCGCGGCACGTGGGGCGCGGAGGCGGACCACGAGTGGGTGATCGAGCACAATGCGGAGATCGGGATGACTATCCCGCCAAGGGCATCGGTGCAGCCACCGGCACCGCCGCCGCCCTTGCCCGAGGTTTCGACGCCAACCTCATCCGCGGCGACGGCCACCGTGGGCGCCACTGGTACGCCTGAAGCGACCGGCACGGTCACCGTTGTGACGACCGGAACCGTGACGGCCGTCACCACGGGTACCGTCACCGCGGTGACAACCGGCACCGTAACAGCCGAGACCACCTCGGAAACGGGCGCGGCGGGCCGTGGCGAGGCGACGAGCGCGCCGACCGAGCAGCCGAAGCCAACGCCGGTGTCGGGCCTGCAGGCGACGCTCCAAGCCCTCCCGCAGCCTGGCCAGCCACCCCGGCCAACTCCCACGCGACTCAATCGCTAATCGCGCTCAAGCGCAACGTGGCGGCCCGGATCTCATCGATCCGGGCCGCCCCTGTGGATTCGCGAGAAGAACTCGGCCGCTGCCTTCGTCTTGTCTTAGACGCCAGCCGGCTGCAGGAACAGGGGGTCAACGGTCCCGACCGGCAAGCCGAACGTTCGCCGGATGAACTGCACAGCTTCGCGGAAGGCGTCCTCCGCGTGCTCGGGGACGTAGTCGTTGCCGCCCGGCAGAGTGAAGGCGTGCCGTGTCCCCCAGTACGCCTTTAGCTCGAAGTGCTTGCCCATCTCATTGAGCTTGCGCGCGAGATCGTATACGTATTCGATCTTCACGCCCGGGTCCGACATCCCGTGCAGGATGATGAACGGTACGTCGATTCGCAGGGCTGCATCCGCCGGGTTCTCCGGAAAGCCGGCGCTTTTCTCCGGCACGAACAGCCCGCCGTGATACACGACACCGGCGGCGAAGCCCGGGACGTTCGCGAGGCCGAGATAGGTGAGCCCCCCGCCCTTGCAGTAGCCGCTCATGACGATACGGTCCGGATCGACCGACGGCTCGTTGCGCAGGACTTGCATGGCGCCACGGATCGTCTCGACGCTTTCCACATTGGTGGGATTGTCAGATTGGGTGAAGTAGTCGACGGCCATGCCGACGATCCCCTCCTCGGCATAGCGCACGCCCACGTGCTTGAACGGATCGTTCACACCGTTTCGGCCGTGGAACATGATGATTGCCGGATAGCGACCGGGCGCCGTGGGCGTCGAGATCCACGCCTGCTGCTCGCCGCCCCCGCCCGGGAATCGGACCTCGCGCGTCGTCGCTTGGTACACCTCAGCTCTCCTCGTGTGTGGTGTGATGCTGCGAGGATAGCCGGGCTCCTCGCGCGCGTCAACGCCGAGGGGGAGGCTCCGCGCGTCGAAATACGGTCATCCTGAGGGCGGAGCCCGAAGGATCTCGATCGACCGAGATGCTTCGCTGCGCTCAGCATGACAGGCGCGCTTCGATCCTTCGCTGCGCTCAGCATGACAACAAGAAAGCGCTCAGCATGACAGCCGCCCGGTCATCCTGAGGGCGGAGCCCGAAGGATCTCGATCACGCGAGATGCTTCGCTGCGCTCAGCATGACAACAAGAAAGCGCTCAGCATGACAGCCGCCCCGTCATCCTGAGGGCGGAGCCCGAAGGATCTCGATCAACCGAGATGCTTCGCTGCGCTCAGCATGACAGCAAGAAAGCGCTCAGCACGACACCGCGGAGCGGTATGCTCGCCCCGCCAAGGCCCGCCGTTCACGGCGGCGAACCCTCGGCCCGCCCTTCGACAAGCTCATGAAACGCGAACTACGCTTTTGCGAGCAGCTCGTCCCGCATCAGGTCCTGCCAGCGCGCACCTTCCGGGAGGACCATCTCCGCCGGGCGCACGTGGGACGGGTCCGCGAAGGGCGCAGCCGGCTCACGGCCCGCCTGGAGATCGCGAATGGACTGGAGCAGCATCCGACGCGCGGCGATGATGGCGAGGTCCGAGGTTCCCAGGTGCTCTTGCGTTCGGTCGTAGATTGGACCCATCCCCTCTTGCACCGCGTAGTCCTGGGTGTTGACGCCGGGGATTCCTGAGTAGTTCTCGCCGGACCGCTGCAGCGCCCGGTCGATCAGGTAGTCGTTCTCTATGTTCTGCTTGAGCCGAAAGCCGGGAAGCAGGTCCTCGGGTCCCCTGCCCATCCGATGCTCTTGGTCGAGCCACCGCTCCTCGGGGATCGGGCCACAATCGCGTCGGTACGCCCAGTTGAACACCCACGTGTGCTCGTCGTCGATGGGGATCCACATATGGCCGTCGATTTGTGGGTCGGGGCGGATACCCTGGCCCTCCGCGCGCATCTGGTGGAACGGCAGGACGAATTGATACACGCGCACGTAGTTCTTCCCCTCATCCGCCAGATGGCGAATGCCCGCGTAGGTGAAGCCGTAGTCGGTGTCCAGCACCTCGAGCCGCGGATTGCGCGCCCGTGCGCGAAGCTCAGACTTGTCGATGGCGACATTGTGCGCGCGGCTATGAAGGAACGAGGAGTGGGACGTGTCGATCCCGCCCTCGAGGGCCTGGAGCCAGTTGCAGCGCTCGTACGTCTTTGAGACCCACCGATGCCCCGCGGGTAGGCGCATCCACTCGAGGTTCAGCATGGGCGGTCTGCGCTCTGGCGGACCCATGTACGTCCACACCACACCGGCCTGCTCGACGCATGGATACGACGTGTGCTTGATCTTGTCTTTGAAGCTGCTCTCGGGCGGCTCGTTGGGCATGTCGACGCACCGGCCCGTCACGTCGAACTTCCATCCGTGGTACACGCAGCGTAGCCCGTTCTCTTCGTTGCGGCCGAAAAAGAGCGACGCGCCACGATGGGGACAGTGGGCGCCAACGAGCCCGATGCGCCCCTCTGTGTCTCGGAACGCCACCAGGTCCTCGCCGAGGAGGCGCACGCGGATTGGGTCGCAGTCGGGCCCGGGCAGCTCCGTGACCAGCAGGGCCGGCAGCCAGTAGCGACGCAGCAACGCGCCGCCGGGAGTTCCCGGTCCAACCCGGCAGACCAGCTCATTGTCTTCTTTGCTCAGCATTGCCCCTCCCGGTCCCAACTCAGCATCAGAATCGTCGGATCACATCAATGATAGTCGAGGCTGCGTGGCAGCCAACGACTGCGCTCCGCCGCGCGTGATACGATCCGTCCAGCAATACCATGGAGGGTACACGGTGGCCGGTTACGTCATTGCCCAGCCAATTGAGATTCTCGACCCTGCAGCGATGGATGAGTATCGAAAGGGCCTCGCGCCCACCCTCGAGCAGTACGGCGGGAAGACGATTATCCGCGGTGGTCGGGTCGAAGTTCGCGAAGGCGACTGGTCGGCAAAGCCCTTCATCGTCATCGAGTTTCCGAGCTTCGAGCGGGCGAAGGAGTGGTACGAATCGGCCGAGTACGCCGGTCCGAAGAAGATCCGTCACTCCGCGGCGCGGACCAACCTGGCGCTTGTGGAAGGCGTGTAGCCGCGCCCGCGATTGCCCACTTGGTGACCGGGTCCCGGGCGACGGGTACGTCCCCCACCCTCACCTTCCCTTGCTGCGGCGGGGGGGAAGACCGGCCCCCCGCCACTCGGGTTCCTACGCGGTGGCCGCGGCGACGAGATTGCCGCGCCACTGCGGCGCGCCGCTGGGGGCGCTGGCGAGCTCGCGCGCGATCTGTCCGAACTCCGCGAGGGACTCTCGGATGTAGTAGTCGGTGGTCGCCGCCCGCATCTCGTTGATGGCCGCCTGGTAGCGGGCCCGAACGTCTTCGGGCATATCCGCGGGGCTCCGTCCGACCGGTCCGAACTCGGGGTTCGCCTGCTGAATCTCCCGCGTCTTTTGCTCGCGCAGCGTCGTCACGCTCTTGGGGCGCTCGATGAACACCGACCGGAGATTCATCGCCTGGTCGTAGAAGGCGATGACCGGGACGGACTCGTACGGACCGTTCATGAACTCCGCCATGACATCCTTGTTGTCGTCGCGCATCAGGATCCGCACGTCCAGCTTGCCGGTCGCATCGGCGATGCGCTGGATGATCGGCAGATTCGTGTATACGTCCGGACAGGGATCGATCACCAGAACCAGAACGTTGAACTTCTCGGGGAGAGCGCGCCAGGGGGCAAGATCCGCGTCGGTCAGTGAAATCAGACCTTCGATCCGCTCGATGTTCGGACGGTTCCGCGTCATGCGCTCCTTGGCCTCGGCATAGCTCATGCCCTGCTGGAAGCGTTCCCGAGTAACAGCCATGGTCTCCTCCTTCGTGAGCCCATCAGATGTGTGCACCGCTGCAATGGTAGCAAGAAGCGGCGCGGCTGTCCGCTCGAGGTTCCTGCCTATGGGCCGTACAGCCGGGCCCGCCGCGCTATACTCCGGCCATCACCGAAAATGCTCCGGTGGCGAGACGGGGAGGAAAGATGCTGAGCAAGGAAGACAATCAGCTGTTGACTCGCGTCGGTCCGGGCACGCCGATGGGAGACCTGCTTCGCCAGTACTGGATTCCCGTTGTTCTGTCCGAAGAGCTGATGGAGCCCGATGGAGCGCCGATGCGGGTGCGCCTGCTGGGCGAGGACCTTATCCTGTTTCGCGACACATCAGGACGGCCGGGCCTCCTCGCTGACCACTGCCCCCACCGCGGAGCGTCGCTGTTTTTCGGCCGCAACGAAGAGGACGGGCTACGCTGCGTGTACCACGGATGGAAGTTCGACGTGACAGGCCGGTGCGTCGACATGCCGAACGAGCCGCCCGAGAGCAACTTCAAGGATAAGGTGCGCCAGCGCGCATATCCCTGCCGCGAGCACGGCGGGATGATCTGGGCCTATATGGGGCCTCGGGCGAATCCCCCCGAGCTGCCGCGCGTCGAATGGGCGTTCGTGCCGCCCGAGCAGCGGAATCTGTCGCCCGTCCTGCGGGAATGTAACTGGGTGCAGGCGCTGGAAGGCGATATCGACACCGCGCACCTCTATTTTCTTCACGCCCGTTTGAATCCCGACGAAGAGCGCGGCCCTCAAAACGACCAGGGTGTTTTTCACGAGGACCGGCACCCGCGCCTCTTCCTCACCGACACCCCTTATGGCTTGATGTATGGGGCGCAGCGGGACGAAGGGCCCGACCATTACTACTGGCGCATCACCCAGTTCATGTTCCCGTTTCACACCTTCTTCCCCCCGGGCGGCTTCGTGGGCGTTCCCGGCCACATCTGGGTCCCCATCGACGACAACAACACGATGGCGTGGTCGGTGGCGTGGAACCCGATAGATCCGATCGTGCTGCGCGCGGGCGGACAGGGCGCGAACGGCGTCGGGTTCCTGCCCTCCA